>JBGSMH010000348.1:0-14464 GCA_041740275.1 Phycisphaerae bacterium | reverse complement strand
GCTCCACTTCATCCGGACCCAGCGACGCGTGAAAGCCGCCCATCACGACGGGAACGCCTCGACGACGGTACTCGCTGGCGATTTGGTAGGACCGGCGTGCCGTGTACGTTTCCACGCTGATCGCCACCAGATCGGTCGGCTCGTCGAATGGGATCAACTCCATGCGGTCATCGAAAAAGCGCACTTCCACATCGCCTGGGGTTAACCCAGCTAGGGTCGCGGCCGGAAGAGGCTCCATCTGCCACGTTCGAATGTATTTCTGTCCAGGCCGTCTCCCGATGCACGGATGGATGATCGTCACTTTCATGTGCTCCCCGTGGAGATCGTGATCTGCTGCGGGAGGGATTCGGATCGGTACGTCGCCGGGCTGTTCTGCGACCGGCCAATGATCCAATCGCAGTTGTAATAACGACCTAGATTATGAGCGTAAAACCGGTAGCCCAGGTTGGTTCCGATCCGTACAGGCCAGGGTGCCGGTGAGTGCCTGAGTCTGCGGGCGATGGACCGGAAACTGTAGGCGTACTTCCAAGCCGCTTCTGTCCCGGCCTGCAGTTCGCTGGCGGTCATTTTGGCTGGTTGAAAGACGACATGTTGCGCGTCGTATAGTGACCAGTCGTGGGTGAGAATTCGGCCCTCTGCCAAAAGCCGCTTGTACAAACCCGTATTTGGAAACGGCGTTACGATCGCAAACCGAGGGAGGTCGATCTTTGCTTCAACAGCAAACTCGGCGGTCTTAAGAAAGATGTCTGGGTCATCACCATCGAGACCAAAGACAAAGCATCCCTGCAGCGCGATCCCGTGCGCATGGAGAGCCTCGACCACTCTGACAAACCGGTCTGGCGAGTTGAACCCTTTGCGACTTTTCCGCAAGTTTGACGGAGTGATCGATTCCAGACCCATCAGAAGGCCACGGCACCCGCTTTGTGCCGCTTTTTCAAGTAGCTCGGAATCATCGACCAGAAGTACAGTTGCAAGCCCATACCACTGCAACTTGAGCGGCACCAACGCGGTGAATAGCCGCAGCGCGTGATCGCGATCCGCAATGAGATTGAGATCGACAAAGATCAGTTTCTTCGCGCCTTGCTGGCGGATGTCTGCCACGACGTCTTCCACAGGCTTCTGAAGCGGCTTTCTTCCCCACGCGGCCGGGACAACGCAAAAATCGCAGTTATGAATGCAGCCGCGGGTGGCCTCAAAGACGTTGTTGGTCAGGAACCGAGTGGAGGGCAAAAGGTCGCGACGAGCGAAGGGCTGATTGGCCAGACTTAGGTTCGGCGATTGATCGTACCTCGCGTGCAGTTCGCCAGCGACAAAGTCTCGAAGTAACTGAGGCCAGGTTTCTTCGGCGTAGCCGACGACAATCGCATCGGCATGGGGCTGGGCATCTTCTGGAATCAGCGTCACATGCGGCCCGCCCAGAACCACGGTGATCCCGCGGGCTCGAAATCGGTCCGCAAGTTCGTATGCACGCATCGCCGAACCGGTGATGACCGTCAGGCCGACGATATCGGCATCGAGATTGTCGGGCACATCATCAATTCCTTCATCGATCAGCACCAACTCCGCATTTAGTTCCGGCGGCACCAGCGCCGCCAGCGTGGTGAGCGTGAGGGGCTGATACCGCAGTGACTTGCGAAAAATGCCCTTGCGATGCCTGTAAAGCGGCCCCTTCGGCGAGATCAGAGCGATACGCAACGGTTTCTGATCCATGGAATGATTGTAGTTTGGACGGACGATCCCGTAAACTAACAACAAATCAACCGGACTTTGGGAAGCGAGCACTTCGATGGAGCGAACGACTGGAACAATGGATGCACCGATTCCGTGGCGCGCCAATGCCGCGATTGTCGCGATTCAGTTTATCGCATTGTTGGGTTGTTTCTGGCTGGCGGCGTACTGGTCCAGTGGGTGGGCAATCGCGGGGTTGGCGATCGTGTTCGGAATCGTCATGAACTCCGTCTACTCGATCATCCATGAAGCCGAACACGCGATGCTTTTCCCGAATCCGCGGGCGAATGAGATTGTCGGCGTCATCGCCGCGCTGTTTTTTCCGGCTCCGTTTCACCTGCTTCGACAGGGACACATCGGGCATCACATGCGGAATCGATCGGATGATGAAGCGTTCGATTTGTACTTTGAAGGGGACAATGTGCTCTGGCGGTGGCTTTGCTGGCTCGGAATCCTGACCGGGCTTTATTATTTACTTGTTGTCGCCAGCAACGTGATCGCGGTCGTTGCACCTTTCATCTTTGATCGAAAGCACTTCCGACTCGAACGGCACGTCAAAGTGGACCGCGCCTCGGCGGCGTTTCTGGAATCGTTTAATCCGAGCTACACGCGTCTGATCTGGTTCGAAGGCGCTGCCGCCGTCGCGCTGCATGGGCTGATTATCTGGGGTCTGGCGATCCCGATCTGGCACTACGTCGCGCTCTATGCAACTTTCGGCTTCATGTGGTCAGCGATGCAGTATGTCCACCACTTCGGCACCGAAAGGCACGTGACCAAAGGCGCCCGCAACCTTTTCATTTTTCGCCCGATTGATCTGATCTGGCTGAACCACAACTGGCATCGCTCGCACCATGAGCATCCGACTGTCTCGTGGGTCCACCTGCCACGGTTGGCCGAGGAGGACGGGCAGACATCGCGGGGCTTTTTGCCGTGGTATTATCTGAGAATGTGGGTCGGGCCCAAGAAGACCACCGAGCATGTGGAAAACAAGTACGCAGGTAAAATCATCCATTAGCCTCGCCGAGCGAGTCCGTACTTGCGCACGGCTTAAGGCCGCACTGCTTGTTGCTCTGACGACCCTCTTTTGCGTCCCCTATGTGTACCTCGCCCATTATGCGATGTTTCCGGTACATGATTTGCCCCTAACACCGCTCGACCATTGGGCCGGTTTTGATACGCGATGGGTGTGGGTGTACCAGTCCATCTATCTGATTACGGCCACACTTCCCTGGCTGGCATCGAGCCGCGCCCAACTGATGCGCTACATCCACGGATTTACGATTCTGGTCATTGTCTGCTTTGCGATCTATATCTTCTTTCCCGTACGCGTGCCCCGACCCGGAGTCGATAGCCCAACCGGCATGTACTGGGTTCTGCTCTTGTACGATGGCCCGTACAACGCGTTTCCGTCGCTTCACGCGGGCTTTCTCTATTACACGCTCGCCTTTGCGCGTCGCGTCTATGGCCGACCCAGCCGGGGGATCGCAGCGGGACTGATAATCTGGTCAGCATTGATACTCTGGTCAACGCTGGCGACGAAAGAACACTATTTTATTGATCTGGTCGCTGGTATTGCACTCGCGATGGTTTGTGATCTTGCCGCATGGAGGAGCACGTTCCGCAAGATCGGCGAAAAATCCCAGGACGGTGCCAGATAATGGTCCGCACCCCACACCGGTACCACCACGCCGGGCAATCGTTCTGAATCGGCAAGCAAGATTCCGCCACCATCGTTGGGCCCCAGCGGCAGAAGGCGGTTGTAACCCCGAGTCGCCCAAGGGTGACGAAGATGCTTGCGACACGGAAAACCCAAAACGTGGATGGCTGTCAAGTGTGACGGAAGCGGCGGCGCAATCGTCAGGCGCGCGGCGGGTCCGTACGTCAGTTCCGCTAGCTCGCCAAACCGCAACCCCTTACTCCATAACAACATATGGACAAACGGCATTCGCCACCATTGTCTGCCAAGCCAATCGACCAGCGGCGTTCCGAACGTCAGTCCGCTGAGGCTCACCCAAACCAGAACCTTTTCGAATGGGTCTGGATCGCGCGACTTCGCCAGTGCGGCGGCGACATCCGCCGACCCTTTGCTTAAGGAGACGAGAACAATTTTACCTGCGTCGCACTTACGGAGGTGGTCAATCAACGCTGCGGCATTCTGATCCAGCGAGCCGAGGCTTCCGACGGGCACGACCTCGCTTGACCAGCCCAATCGACGTGCCATCGCTCGGACATTTTGTCCGTCTGCACCGGTGTTCTTGTGGTGCAGATGAAAAGCGCCGGGCATGATTACGACGTGCGGCGGTTCGCCGGGAGGCGTGTCGTGTAAATGCTCAGCCTCGTCGCAGATTAACCGAGCATCCGCAGATCGCATCAGTCGCAGATAAATCGCTGCCGTTGCGTAAGCTGCACCGCGCGTCGCCGCCAATTCCTGTAGAGCCAGAGGCGTAACGGTTTTTACTGCTGCAAACGGATCATCAGCCCTAACACGACGAAAAAGAGCAAGATCTTCCGCATCCGCATGGGCCGGAAAGTCGGTCGAATCCACGAAGCTCATGTCGACTTTCGCCTGACAAGTTTGGTGATGAAAAACCCCAAGACGACGCCAACCAGCCCGGCGACTATCGCGGTAATGGTGGCGGTACGTTTGAGGGCGTAGTTCATGATCGGGTTGTCGAACACATTTGCAGACACATGGAAACTCGTGACTTTCCATGCCGCGCCGCGCCGTGCGATGGTCGCAGTGAACCGACTGTCCAGCTTTAGTCGCGTTCCGTCCGTCAGCACAAATTCGTCGTTCATTGTGCCCCACGAAACGGCGTAATCTTCGTAGACATGCCGATCCGTCACCTTTGGATCAGCTTGAATGGTCTCAACGCGCCGATCCGGGCCGGTCATCATTTTGTCGTAATACTTCCTCACTTCGTCCGGCCCGCGGCTGACTTCACCGTTTTGCCAGGTGATGACCACATCCGGATCCATGTGCGACAGCAGACGAGGCAAATCGCGCGAATTAAAGCTGTCGACCAATTCTGCGCGCAACGCGCCAATGGCCGTCGTTGGATCCTCAGTCGTCACGGGCTGTGTCGTCTGAGCCAATAGCGGTGATGCGAGAATCAGCGAGATCAGGACCCATGTTGTAACTCTCATATATGCACCCATTCATTTTGAGAACTGCTCGCCGAGAATAGTCGCTTGCAGCCAATCAAAATAGGCGGCCAGCGCGGCATCAGCACCGATCAGCGTGTTTCGATTGTACCGTGTCCCATCCAAACGATCCTGATCGGCCCGCATAAATGCTTTGATAAACGAGCGTCGAATGATCGCGTCGATGGGGTCAATAATCATGCGCCCGAGCTTCGTTCGGGACTTGGGCACCCAGACAATGGTTTGCAGGCGTGTCTTGCCGGGAGAAAGCGGGGTTACACACACCATCCCGTAGCTTGTCGTGCGACGAAACTTAGCCATCACCAGAATCAGCGTACCCGACCAGCACGTCACACTCATTTCCACCTGACGCCCGGAGAATTTTTCAGTCAACCGATCTCGCCACCCCTTGCCGGTAACCAAAAAGTTCGCGCGAATCCGCCTCGCAAAAGTCGAGGGGCTATCGATGATCGGCTCTCCGACCAATGTCCGATCATGGGCGGCACGGAAATGCTGCAGATCGAACCCATTGCCAGCGACCAATGGCCAGTCAATATCCGCGTAAAACTCAATCGGGTTGGCAGGATGCAGTGATTCATACGTTGCCGTGTCAAAGCACGGCATGTCAAAGCGTGCTTGAAGACTGTTAAAGACAAACACATGCCCGCCGCGGACGACCGTTGGGTACGACGCCTGCATCGCGAACTCAGGAATGCTCGGACTGGCAGGGATATTGGTGCATCGTCCATCGGTGCCAAATGCCCACTCATGGAACGGGCATCGCAAACACTCCCCCACCACCTGGCCGCGCGACAGATCCGCACCGAGATGAACACATCGCGCATCCAATGCCGCGATGGTTCCTGATTTGGTCCGAAAAATCACAAACGGCCTGCCACCGATGCTACGGCGTACCGGCCCGGCCCAAAGCTGCTTCAATTCGCAGCCGTAATACCACGACCACGGCACCTCCGGCAGATTTCCGCTGCCCGCAGAATGACGTGATTGATTGACAACGTCAGTAATCGTTGCATCTCCTGTCAAGCGCAAATCCGAGTCGAAACAATCACGCGAGTGCGGTGCATCGTTCCCCGGAAATTGTAAGCGGACGGTTCGATTTCACATAAACCCGCTAATGACTTCAGCTTATGTTCTTAATTCAGTCAAGTCAGGACCGCACGCTAATCCTTCCGCAGCGGATACCCCGCCGCGTCGGCGATCCCGAGGGTGGGATGGGCGTCGTCGATGTGTCACTTTTTGACCTGACCCCAGAACCCAAACTTACGCCCATGCTGTGCCTGGAGTTGCGTCAGAAGCGCCTGATGCTTTTCAGCCAGCCCGGCACGTTCGGCCAGATTGCCAGCGATGGCCAGATAGTCGGCGGCATGGTGGTAGGCCTTCGACCGCTTCGCGTCCAAAATGCTCAGCATCAGCGCACGATACAACACCCAGGCCGAGGCGGGAAAATCCTTCTGAAGCGCCTCGGCGAGCGGCAGTAGCCGCTCATAGTTGCGCCCGTCGAAACTGTCACAATGCACCTCAATCAACGCAGCGGCACGATCCATTCGTCCCTGCCCAAGCAGAAATGTCGCGGCGGTGAGCTTGTCTGGGTGCGCCGTCGCCACAGCGATAGCATCCTCGATCAATGCCTGATGCTTGCTGATTTCCGTCAGCCCCAGAAGCCGATCCAGCACAATCGTGCTCAATCCACGTTGAAACTCCTGCCAAAGCGTACCGCGGGCATCGTCTTCGCGGCCAAGCGCTTGAAGAATCTTGACCCGAAGCGTGGTGTAGTCGTCCGTCTCGTCGTGGAAATGGGAACGGCCAGGATCAGCACGGTCCAGATACGCCAGGGCTTCGGTTGCCCGCCCCGCCTTTAGCAGGCGACTGGCGATCGGCAAGGAGTAGACGTTCTCCGTGCCGGACTGACGATGCACGTCAACAAACAATTCGACGTCGCCCATCGCATCGGCCACATCTGCCAGGTGCCGTAGCGGCTCGTTTCGCTCCCAATCGACCATCCCCTTTTTCGCAAGGTTGGCTTGGTATTCGGCCTCGAACAGCGCTTTAAGCGCCAGCAGACCGCAATGGCCCAGTGCCTGGGCGAAATCGCGGATCATATCGTCGCGGATGGCGTGGCCGTTGTCGCGCACGCCGTCATAGACCAGCCTCGCCAATGCCGCGGGGTCGCGTGGTTCGATCTTTGCCCATGCCTTGCCCCACAACACGACCGCTTCCTGACACAGCGGCCAGAGCCAGCCGTAGGAATCATCGACATGATCAAGGCCCTTGTCGGCCGCGTCGACGAGCCGTCGCAACAACTTCTCCGCGGCTGCCGCATGGCCACGTTCAATCAATTGATCCAATCCTGTCAACACCGGTTGAAGGTCGGCGGCGATGGGCCGGGCCAGTTTCCACGGGTTCTTGCTGGTTCGCGCGCGTCCCCATGCCTTGCTGATGATCGTATTGAGTTCCGACACCAGCGTCGCGGCATCCCTATGCGGCGCGACGAAACTGACCAACTCCCGACGGACATCGTCATCCCCCGCGGCCTGATTCATGATCCAATCGATCAGTTCCGCCTTGGGGCGTTTGCCGAGCAGTTTGGCCAGGGCGTTGTCATCGAGTCCGCTCATCAGAACGCTCCTATTTCCGCGCTTGTACGCCAAATCCTTTTCCGCTTATTATCCGAGAATCACCTCAAAATTAGAAAGTCTGGCTCAACGAAATGAACTCAGCAAATCAAATGAACGTCGTGTACGATCGGTCCATCGCAAAACCCTTGTCGCAAGAGGATATCCTGATTGCGGATGTGCTCAACACGTCCGAATCGATGATCAACCTGCGGGTTGTTTTTGAGGGGGAGCAGCGCAAGGTGCTGGTCCGGATGGGCCTTTTCCCGAAATGGCCCACGCGAATCGCCGTGCCGATACGGGTTGCCGAAGGCGGGGCGCTGTTTCTACGCAGGACGCCCGGGACCTTCAAATCAACTTTGGATGGCGCAAACCTCAAGGCGGAGGATGTGTGCCGCATTCGTCTGATCAGCGCCGTCGAAACGTTGCCGATGCTGCAGATCAAATCGGTGCGAATTTCGAAAACCATGCCCGACGAATACACGTTCCCCGATGAGGCGCAGGTGGACGAATTGCATCAATGGTCCGCTCGAAACTGGCCTGGCAAGACAGCAAGCATTCAGGAAATGTCGGAGAATTTGAAGGCGAAGCTGGAACAAGCCGAGCCAGACCCTCGTCCGGATCGTTCGCCGTATGGCGGATGTCTGCAACAGAAATTCGAGTCTAGCGGCTGGTTCCGCACGCATCACGACGGCCAGCGCTGGTGGCTGGTCGACCCGGACGGCTTTGCCTTCTGGAGTACCGGCGTGGATTGTATCCGGCCCGATGGTTCCGTGAATGTTTCCGGTATCGAACAGATGTTTGCAGCGCCGCTGCCGGATATGACGAACCAAGCGCACCTATGGAAGGACAGGGATGGACAGAAACTGCTGGATGCCCAAACGGAAAATCTGGAAAAAGCGCTCGGCCCCGATTGGTTTGATTCCTGGTGCGAATTGACCCGCCGGCGCATTCACGCATACGGATTTAACACCATTGCCAATTGGTCTGAACCTTTGCTGACCAAACGAGCCAGAATCCCCTATGTCTTCACCATGAAGAACTTCCCCGCGACCGCACTGGCGATTTTCCGCGATTTTCCAGACGTGTTTGCCGACGAATTCCGGCAGCGTAGTCAGGAGTTTGCCGCCCAGCTTGGCGAAATCGCCGGGGACAAGAACGCGATCGGTTATTTCATGCAGAATGAACCCCAATGGGCCTTTCTGCGGGATTTTAACCTCGGAGAGCAATTGCTTCGGGACGATCGGCCCAGTTGTGCGCGGAATGCGTTTGTGGAGTTTCTGAAGTCGCGGTATCCCAGCATCGCGGATCTCAACTTGGTCTGGCATACACATTTGGACAGCTTTGATGATTTCCGGCACGCTCTGACTCTCGAAGGCGAAGGGCATCAAGTCGACACTTTGGAATTCACCCGCGTGGCGGTGGAGCGCTATATGCGCATCCCGGCCGAGGCGTGCCGGGCTGTCGATCCCCACCATTTGAATCTGGGCTTGCGTTGGGCGTGGATTCACAGTGATTATCAGTTGGCGGGCAGTGAGTATGTCGATGTTTTTTCGATCAACTGCTATGCCCTGCGTCCGGACGCCGCGCTGATGGCCTCATTATCCGCAAAGACCGGCAAGCCGCTGATCATCGGCGAGTTTCATGTGGGCGCGCTGGACCGGGGTCTGCCTGCCGGTGGCATACACAACGTGCTCACGATGCGGGAGAGTGCCGAGGCGTTCCGATACTACGTCGAAAATGCGGCCGCCTTGCCGGAACTGGTCGGTGCGCATTATTTTCTGTGGAACGATCAGCATGTCATGGGGCGTTTTGACGGAGAGAATATGCAGATCGGCCTGCATGACATCTGCTATAAACCCTACCCGGAAAAGGTGGAGGCCTGCCAGACCACCAACGCCCTGATTCCCGCCCTGCATCGCGGAGAGGTCCAACCCTTTGATAAGAAGCCGACTGTGGTGATCGCGGGCAGTCTGGTTGGATAAACAGTGTGACCGAAAGAAAAGTCGCCGTGCTTTACCTCGTCCCGACGACGTTACGGTATGAACATGATCCCGTGTCCGCTCGTTTGTCCCAGAGCTTGTGGGGCAATTGGCCACTGATCGGGCGACAGCGTTGAAGGCCCGGGTTTTGCCCGTCATAGCGCATCATGCTCATCGGTACTTTGCCCCGTACGGATTGTCCTGTTCCTCGCGGCAACCTATCGCGCGGCCTCTTTGCGTTTGATCAGTTCGTCGCGAACCGTGCCGCTGAGGTCGTACGCCTTGAAGTGAAGTGCGTCGGGGGTGACGTGGATGACTTGATAGGTGGGCGTCTGAACAAAACCCACTGCCGTGTACGGGCGGTCGGCCTGTTCGTAGAACTTCGTGCCAGACACGCTCACGACGTAATACGTCCCGTCGGCGGGCGTGACTTTCTCGCCGCCGCGCATGGGGTGGGTGCGGAGATAGGCGTGATCGTGTCCCTGGAGAACCATATCGACCTGATGCTTGTCGATGACCTCGCCCCACGCCTTAAGCAGGTGATCGTTAGTCCGCTTGGGGTGTGACGGATAGAGCGGGTGGTGAAAGCTGACCAGTTTCCACCTGGCATTGCTGCGGCCGAGCGTGTCATCGAGCCACTGGGTTTGGGTCGCCGGTTCGAGATTGGAATCAAGGATCACCATCAGCACATCGCCATACTCAAAAAAATAAGCATGGCCGCGATCCAAGCCACGCGGACCGTTGGCGGGGAGCTGAAAGAAACTCCGGTAGAGCAGCGGCGGCAGCCCCTTGAGCGTTTCATGGTTACCGAACGTCGGCACAAGCGGACGCCGCGAGAAGACCGGCGATCCACTTCGAAAAAAGGCGTCCCAATCGTCCCGCGAGTGGCCGCGATCGACCAGATCGCCGGGCAGCAGATAAAACTGGGTGTCGGGGTGTCGCTGGTCGATCGTTTTGAGGCGCTGGCCCCACTCATCGAGTCCGTTTTGTGCATCGCCGATGTACACAAAGCTGTAGGAATCATTGCGCCCCGCGGCGGTCTTGAATATCATCCAAGCCGTCCACGGGCCTTCCATCGAGTTGCCGATGCAATATTGATAGGCCGTGTTCGGCTGGAGACGATCGAGCGTGACGCTGTGAAGATGAATGACCGGGTCGTTGATGACATCCGGCGTGTGCAGTGGTCTGGAGGTGGCAGGGATCAGCACCGGCTTGCCCACATCTGCGGTGCGGAGTGCGACGACGCCCGCACCGACCTCGGTTGAGGTTCGCCACTGGATGTTCATCTGGCTTTTGGGGTCTTCGCCGAGAGTGAGAGTGATCTGATCGGCTGACGTTGAGGATTTTGCGGTCGTTACCAGCAACTGGCCGAGCAGCGAGGTATCGCGGCTATAGGAGCGACTGGTGCGAACCAGAACGCTCCCCTCCAGGCCGGCCGCAACCGAAGTGATCTTGTTATCTCGATCGACAAAGGGTTGGACATCGACCGCCAGGTCCGCAGTCTTGATCTGGCGAGGCGACAATTCTGATATTTTGACGGCTGTCCCAGTACGGGCCGCGCGGACGATGACGAAATAGGGATACGTCGCCTCATCCCACGCCCCGATTCCCAGACTGACTTCACCGGCATCAAATGCGCGCCGGTACCCGGCGTAGGGCGTGTCGCCGACCACGATCACCTGACCGGTCGGCTCAAACCCGCGATCCTCCAGCCAGTAGGTCGCGTGGGCTGCGGCCTCGGAACGGAAAACGGTTACAAAACTGGTCGTGTCGATCGTGAAACGAATATGTCCCTGTCCGAGCGATGCGCGTTCGTCAGGCTGCAAGATCGAGACGATCTCGCTGCCGGAAACCGCCTTGACGCGCTCCGGCCCGTGCTTGTCGATCAGCCGACGGGTGAGCTTGGAGATGGCCTCGCCGTGGTCAGGCGTCGCGGCGGCCCATGCGGGCAGCAGTAGCATCAAGACGAGCAAGGCAACGATCTGAATACGGGCGAGCGGGGAATTTGTTTTCATGGTGATTTAGCTCTTGGTTGGTTGATTGCCGGACGCGTGCGGGCGAACTGTCGGGCGAGTTGGGCGGTCAGGTCCAGGTAATGGCGCGGGCCCCGTGCGTAACCGCGATATTCAAAGCCGGGGATGGACTTGGCGACGGCCGGCTCGATCTGTGTGCCTTCATGCCATTCATTGAACGAGGTGAGCGTCACAAACTCGCTACCACTTTGGCCCGCCATCGCCCAGGCGCGGCGATAGGTGGCATCGCTTCCGGCATCGCGCGTGCGCGCAGTTTCGGGTTCATTGGCTCCCTTGGGGACGGCCCGATCGTCGTGATAACCCGGGCCGACGGATGGAACGAAAATCTTGCCCGCATCCCCAAACGCCTTCGCCAGTTGCGGCCAGCGGTCGAGGTAGGTCGGATCCTTGAATGGGGCGAGGACGTCGTAGGTGTATCCGCCGTCGAAACCGGCATTCATGACGAATGATAAGTCGGTCGTCTGAGCCAAAAGTATGACCGGCCGATCGGACGCCCGAAGCCGGTCGGTGGTTTTCCGCCAGACAGCGGCGTCGTGCCGGAGCGACTCAAACACATAGAACACCGGGCGATTCGCATGATTCTTCGCCCGGTAAAGCGCCGGATGATTACCGAAGCGATCGAGCAGGTGCCGAATATCCTGTTCCAGACGCTGCGGCGTCATGCCCGCATAGGGCTCAAGATGAAAGTTGACCTTCAGCCCCGCCGCAGCGGCGGCATCAAGAACGAGCCCGGCGTGACGATCCTCATAGCTTCCCAAGCCCCACCACGTGAGGGTGATCACACTGGCGCCCGATTCGCGAATCCATACCATATGCTGCTTCAGAACCGCCGGGTCGGACGAAGAGTAGGCACCGAGCACTGGATAGTAGTTCGCGCCGATCGACTCCGGCGGCACATGCCCGCCCTGCTGCCAGTGAACGTAAGCATCCTGCTGAGGCGGCGCACCGTACCAGTTATAGTAAAAGATATGAACGCGATCGCTCGGCGCATTCACCTCGGCCTTGGGTGCATGGCATCCGGCGGTGGCCGCAAGCACCAGCCACAGCATCAGTACCCGCAACATCACGCCCCGACCCGTGGCTGAGAAATCTGCACGCTTCGCCACAACTTCCCGCCGACGCCGCGGTAATAGTCAGCCGTCACGTCCTGCCCGCGGACGTGGATCACCGCGTAACCGGCGGTGTTGGCGTGTTCATAGCGTGTGACAAATTCCTTCTCGGCTTCGAGCAGACGACGACGATCTTCCAGCGTGTCCGGTGAGAACTTTGGCTCCAGATCGGTAACGGACGCACCGTACGCGTCCCGGCCATACAACTCTTCACGCACCTTGGGATCTAGGTCCGGTACGACACTCAGTACAGAGAACTGTGAAAACTGCCGTTCGGCCAGGGTGCGTGTCATCAGCCCGTAACGGTGCAGGTGCCCGTTCAGGACGATCCCGTTGGCGTCGGCAAGCATCGCCAGCAGTTTGGTTCGCTTTTCCTGCTGATTCGGACGATTGAAGACATGCCAGCATCGCCCGGTGTACGGAACGACCGGCGGGTGGATGACGAAGAACGTCGCGCCCGAATCCTGCCCGCGCCCCTTGAGCGCGCCGGGCAACCATTCCAGTGCCTCATCTGCCCGGTAGGCGTCAAAGAAGACGAATCGGCTTGTGCCCACATCCACCGTGTAGTTCGCGCCCTGCGCACGCGCCAGGCCGGGGTGTTTGTTTGATGGCTTAAGCACTTCGTCGAACGCCTCATTCGCGCCCGGGCCGGTGATGTCGTGATTGCCTTTGACGAAAAGCATCGGAGCACCAAATCGAGCCTCATGAACCATCGCCAGCGCGTCTTCGCAGTGTTTGCGAGCCAGCGCGGGCGTGCCGCAAAGGCCTTCGACCAGATCGCCGAGTTGAAGAACGAACGGCGTGCCCGGCAACGTCGCGACCGTCTTTCGAACCCGATCGAAAAGCTTGGGGGTGATTTCGGCGGTGATTCGGCTGTAATTTTCGACCTGGCGGATATCGTTCGCCTTTTCGCGTCGCAACCAGTCCATGTCGTGGTGGGCCAGTTGATCCAGATGCAGATCGCCCATGCAGACGAAGCTGAAATCGGCCGGACGGGTCGTGGGTTGATCACCGATCGCGAACCGGGAAAGCGACACCGCCGCCGCCCCGAACGCGGCGGAGCGAAGCAACTGTCGGCGGGAGACAAGCGGTGCATTTTGCAGGGTACGAATCATCAGAAACTCCAGAATCTAGAAACGGTTAGCTTCGGTGTTCATCGGGAACAGCTTATTCAACGTCGGGTTGGACGCCCAGTCGGCGGGCGTGAGCAACTCGTTTTGCCGAACCGTGCCGACATGCCCATCAAAGAACGCGACATTGGTCGTGCGATTGAGTCGATCTTTGGCGGTTCCGTGACGGCAGGCGGGCTGGTTGGTGTTGGAACCATTACCCGACGGGTTAAACAGCGGCGAATAGGTGCCGACCCAGGTCATCCACGTGCCGTTAGTCCCTGCCGGCCGACCGGTATCGCCGACCAGCCAGATTTCGCTGGATCGCCTCACGCGTGACAACTTTGGCCCGCCCAATCGGGTCGGTGCGGTCGCGGCGTTGTTGTATTTGCCGTAGCGGAACGTCACCAGCGAATGTACGCCGTACCCGCCGCCCCAGCCGAACGATCCGTTCGTGCGGACCTGATCGTCGGTCACGCTCGGGCAACGCCACACGCCGTTGATGTAGCCTCGCACGGTGGGGGCTTCGTCGGTGCCGACGGGGACATATTTGCCTTCGCCGAGAAACTCATACCAGTGCTTACCGCCGGTGGTAATGGGGTTGCCACCGGAGGGTGGCTGGTTCTCTGATAGTGGAGGAAGCACGCCACGATTGGCATTGGCGTACATGATAAACCCGGTCGCGATCTGGCGAAGGTTGCTCTGGCATTTCACCGCCGCTGGCTG
>JBGSMH010000347.1:0-11940 GCA_041740275.1 Phycisphaerae bacterium | reverse complement strand
TCATCCACCTTGATCCCCATGATGCGCCGGGCCACCAGTTGGGCCTTGTCGAAGCTGGCCAGCGATACCCCCAGCAGACAGACCAGCCCGCGCATCAACCGGCTCATCGATTCCCCCGCCAGCGTGTCGGCCGAATGCTCGCAACCATGGCCGAACGGGCACTTCCAATAGATGCCGCGCACGCTCAGTTCACCCACGCTACTGAGGAGCTTGCGTGAGCGCACACCCTGGTGGCGGCGGCGGCTCTGACAGGTGGGGCACAATCGCGACTCTTCCTGCCGCGCGTCGATGGCACTTTGCAGAAGCGTTTGCATCATCTTCTGAAGGATCAATCGCCCGCCCTCACGCAACTCGATCTCCAGTTTCTGCACGTCATCCTCATCGTGAAGCATGGGAACCCTCTCGGCCAGTGTCCTGACCCATGCAGCAAACTCACCGACGATTCCATTCAATCCTGCATCCGACAATTCCCGATCCATGGTGGTGTCTCCTGTAAAAACCTGGAATTGACGCAGGTGATATCATAATCTTGCTGATCGCGCTACTCTTTTGCGCTACACCCGGGGATGCCAGAAATCGGCGAATTTGCCTGATTTTGCCGCCGACTTTCGGGGGGAGCGGGGATATAGTTGGCTTGTGAATCTCGCTGCGTTTGGGGATGCGTCATTGGTGTTTCCGCGCGCGGCGATCGCTCCTTGACAAGTGAATACGAAGGCCCAATCTCCGGCCGGAAAGGTAGGAGTTGCAACAGTTGCACGCTGGCGCGCAACACTTTTGGAGCGCCGAGATTCTTAAGTTCTGCGGCGGCCGGAAGTTATGATTTTCACATGGACGAAACCCGATGCAACAAATGCAACAAGTGAAAAAAAGAGTGGGCGGTGGGCAGGAGGCAGTGGGCAGTGCGGAGATGTGAAATGTGGAATGCGGGATGGACTTACCCACGAACCACGAATCACGAACCACGTCTCTCTTCCCCTAAGCCCCAAGCCCTATGACCCATCCCACTTTCATTCGGCTCATGTGAGTAAATTGACATCAACTCCCCCGTTCCTATACTTTCCCCTTCCCGTTTTTTCCCCTGTTTTCAGGCGGATTTTTGAAAACGGCGTTTTCGGCAATCTTTCGGAGTCCAAACTCACATGGCCAAGTCCAGTAAGAAGGCGTCAAAACCCGCCTCACAATCGTCGGGTAAGAAGATCAAACGCGTCTATTTCTTTGGTGCCGGTAAAGCCGAAGGCGGCGCGGACATGAAAGACCTGCTCGGTGGCAAAGGCGCCAACCTCGCCGACATGACCACCGCCGGGCTTCCGGTCCCCCCCGGTTTCACCATCACCACCGAATCGTGTGGCGACTACAACAAGCTCGGGCAGAAGATGCCCGCCGGTTTGATGGAAGAAGTCCGAGCCAACATCATCAAGATGGAAAAGGCGACCGGCAAGAAGTTTGGCGATCCGAAAAACCCGCTGCTGGTTGCGGTCCGGTCGGGCGCGAAAATGTCGATGCCCGGCATGATGGATACGGTGCTGAACATCGGTCTGAACGATGTCGCGGTCGAAGGCCTCGCAAAGCTCGCCGGCAACAGCCGATTCGCTTACGACAGCTATCGCCGATTGATCAACATGTTCGGCGACACCGTCTCGGGCGTTGATCACGAGCATTTCGAACATGAGTTGTCTGAGATCAAGCGTCGCTACGGCAAGACGCTGGATACCGAACTGGACACCGCCGAACTGAAGCAAGTGTGCGAAGCCTACAAGGCGGCATACGAAAAAGGGACCGGCCATTCGTTCCCGACCGATCCGTTCATCCAATTGGAGCACGCGATCGAAGCAGTCTTCAAGAGCTGGATGGGTGATCGTGCGATCCGCTATCGCGAGATCAACGAGATCCGCGGCCTGCCCGGCACGGCGGTCAACGTGCAGGCGATGGTGTTCGGTAACATGGGTGAAGATAGCGCCACCGGCGTGGCATTCACGCGTGATCCGTCCACCGGCAACAACGAATTTTACGGCGAGTTCCTCGTCAACGCCCAGGGTGAAGACGTCGTCGCCGGTATCCGTACGCCTTTGGAATGCAAATCGGAAATGGGCAAGTGGAGCACCAAAAGCTGGAAAGAACTGCTGGTGGTCAAGAAGAAGCTCGAAGCCCGCTATAAAGACGTTCAGGACTTTGAGTTCACGATCGAAAAGGGCAAGCTGTACATGCTCCAGACGCGTAACGGCAAGCGCACCGCTGCCGCCGCCGTCAAGATCGCGGTCGATATGGTCAAGGAAAAGCTGATCGACGAAAAGACCGCGATTTTGCGGGTCGATCCGGCCTCTTTGGATCAACTGCTGCACCCGACCTTCGACCCCAAGGCCGCCAAAAACGTGATCGCCAAGGGCCTGCCCGCCTCGCCTGGCGCCGCGGTCGGCAAGCTGGCGTTTACGGCTCAGGAAGCCGAAGACCGCGTTCATGCTGGTGAAAAAGTGCTGCTGATTCGTCGCGAAACCGAACCGGCTGATATCGGCGGGATGCACGTCGCCCAAGGCATTCTCACCAGCACCGGTGGGATGACCTCGCACGCGGCGGTCGTCGCGCGCGGCATGGGTACGCCCTGTGTCGCAGGCGCCGGTGCGCTCGATATCAACGTCAAGAACAAGACGCTGAGCGTCAATGGCAAGACCTATGGCGTCAACGACGTGTTGTCGCTCGATGGCGGCACGGGCGAGATCTTCGAAGGCGAAGTTCCCACCACCGAAGCCACGCTCTCCGGCCCGTTTGCTCAGATGATGAAGTGGGCCGACAAGTACCGCACGCTGACCATCCGCACCAACGCCGACACCCCGCACGACGCCGAAGTCGCACGCGGATTTGGCGCTCAGGGCATTGGTCTCTGTCGTACCGAGCACATGTTCTTCGATCCGGAACGCATCCAGTCGATGCGTGAGATGATCCTGGCGACCACCGTCGAAGCTCGCAAGACGGCGTTGGCGAAGTTGTTGCCCTACCAACGCGACGACTTTGTCGGCATCTTCAAAGCGATGAACGGGCTGCCCGTGACCATCCGCCTGATCGACCCCCCGCTGCACGAGTTCCTGCCGCATCAGGAAGCCGACCAGAAGAAGCTGGCCGACTCGCTCGGGCTGTCGTTTGAGCAGGTGCAGAACCGCGTCAATCAACTCCACGAAGCCAACCCGATGCTCGGCCATCGTGGCGATCGTTTGCTGATCACCTACCCCGAAATCCTGGAGATGCAGGTACGGGCGATCCTGGAAGCCGCTTGCATCGTCAAGAAGGACAAGATCAAGGTATTGCCTGAGATCATGATCCCGCTGGCGGGCACCAAGGCGGAACTGGACTTCTGCAAAAAGATCACCGTCGCGACCGCCGAAGCGGTGTTTGCCGAGAAGAAGACCAAGGTCGATTACATGTACGGCACGATGATCGAAGTGCCCCGCGCCGCAGTCACCGCCGACGAACTGGCGCAGACCGCCGAGTTCTTCAGCTTCGGGACCAACGACCTGACTCAGATGACCTTCGGCTACTCGCGTGACGACATCAACAGCTTCCTGCCCGACTACCTGAAACAGGAAATCCTGGAGCGCGACCCGTTCCAGAGCCTCGATCAAGGCGGCGTAGGCAAGCTGGTGAAAATGGCGGTGGAACTGGGTCGTCAGACCAACCCCGGCATCAAGCTGGGCATCTGCGGCGAACATGGCGGCGACCCCCGCTCGGTCGAGTTCTGCCACAATGTCGGACTCAACTACGTTTCGTGCAGTCCCTTCCGCGTGCCAATCGCCCGCCTTGCTGCCGCTCACGCGGTGATCAAGAACACTCTGTCAGCCAAATCGGCGGCCAAGCCGAAACAAAAGGCGACCCAGAAGTCGGCAAAGAAGACTGCCAAGGGCCGCAAGAAGTAACCAAACCCTCTTAGATCCATCACTGAAACCTGGGCCGGTCGATCACTTCGACCGGCCTGGTTTTTGGGCTTGCTTTTGTTCGTATTATGTATGTATACTAATAAGGACATTTGTGGGAATTTTATGCTATCGCGAGACCCCATCCTAAACGCGTTTCGATTGCTTGGAACACGCCTAGTCCGCGACACGGAGATATTGATCGTCGGCGGGACCGCGGGTTTGCTCACTGGGGAGTTCCCACCGACTCATGTAACCGAAGACGTTGACCTTATCGCCTGTCACTTGCCCGCCGATCGTGATGCCGTCCTTGATGCTGCTGAACAAATCGGAAATGAGCTATCGCTACCAGCAAGCTGGTTGAGCGATTTCAGCGGTCTGTTTCGATGGACGCTCTTGGATGACTGGCGCGGTCGCGCAGTCAATGTCGGAACATTCGGGAAGCTTCGTGTGCTGGCGGTCGGCCGACTCGATCTGCTGACGATGAAGTTCCTCAGTCATCGCACGAAAGATCAGGAGCATCTGGAAATGATGAAACCGTCCGGCGAAGAACTGGCGTGGATCCGCAATCGCGTGACTGGGCTCGTCGAATTCTTCCCCAATGAACGTGGCAAGATCGAAATGACCCTTCAGCTCATCACTGCATGGAACGAATTGCAGTGAACGCATTGGCGCAACACATTCTCGTTCGTCGGTGGGCCTCGCTGGGCGCGATGTTCTCGGTCAAAGCTGCGCAGGGAGAAGTAGACCTCGAAAAGCTTTTGCTCGATACCGCCCGGCAGACGCATGCCAATTCACGACTCTTCGAACTCGCCTTCACTTGGCTCGTCCAACACGGCGACTACGTTGCGACGCACCGCCTGGTGCGGATGATTCTGGACGATCTGGAAAAACAGCATCGTCCGACACTCGGACTGTTACTGGAAACCGCACAGTCGCGCAGGGGCGATCTGCGATTCAGCAAAGCCATCGACGCATGCGGCAGCGCGATCGACGCTGGCCCTTTGTTCGATGTCGATCGCCGCAACACGTTTTTTGTCAGACTCGCCGAGCAAAACGCCACGCCTTTGTCCAGGAAATGGGGGCGCTGGTGCGAAGCGATCGAACTCAAAACCAACGCGATCCGGCCGGCGCACTGGATCGCGGCCAACAACCCCCACCTCCGCCTGCGCGCCCTGTGCGGCGGGGATGTGTGCGCGTCGATTGTCGCCGAGGCCATCGCTCAAGGCGGCGTCGTAACTTATGGATCGGAATTGGACGTCGGCCGAGCCTTTGTCGCATCAAGAGGCGCGGTCAGCGCGGCGATTCGCAAACTTGAACGGGCGGGCATCGTTCGACGCGCCACCGAAAAAGGTGCTACGCGCCTGACTGCCCGCATTGCCCTCTGACGATGATCGCCGATGGCGCTATTTCACCTTATTGACAAACGCCGCGAACCCGATCGCCTGTTTTTTCAGTCGGTCATCGATCGCCGGGTCGGTGAGCTGGGCGGCATCGTTGAGCTTTCCGCCGATGCCGGGGATGAAGACGCGATCGGGGTATAGGTAGGCGTTGCGATAGCCAAAGATCATCTGCAACTGCTCGACCGACCTCAGTGCCCCCCAAAGACCGGCGGCCTCTCCGGTGAAGGCGACGGGCTTGGCCTCAAACGATTCGGGGAACTTCAGCATGTCGATGAAATACTTGAGTACGCCGGGAAAACTGCCGTTGTATTCGGGTGTGACGATGTGCAGGCCGTCGGCGTCGAGGATGCGTTGCTGGGTCTTCAGCCACGATTCGGGCTTTTTGGCGTAGCAGGCGGGATCGAATATCTCCGCCGGCATCTCCGCCAGTGAATAAATCTCCGCCTTCACCCCCGCCGCGGCGTAGTGGGCAAGCAGAATGTTTGAGATCTTTAGCGCATTGGAGCCCGGACGGTTCGTGCCGGAGATGATCAGAATCATGATTTTTTGTCCTTCCGTGTGGTTTTTTGACGCAACATCGTAGGCGCGTCCTTTAGCCTAAGGCGAATCGACAATTGCGGCTTGGAAAACGGCAGCAATTCGGCCTCTTCCAGCGTCGCCCACCGACGCGAAGACCCGACTTGCTTTGATTTTCCGGCGACCGACCCGACATACGCATCGAACCGGTACTTTCGATGGGTCAGACTATGATCTACGCGTATTAGGTGTTGCATATTATCGACTGTCACATCACAGATTTTGGATACGAACGCACGATCCGGCTGACCCTCGCCCGCTTCGACCGATACGAACTGCCACATATTCGCCCATCGACCGGCGGGCGGTCGTTGTTCGATCAGGTAACGCCCGTCGCGCCGGCGCAAGCATAGCACCCACCGGTGCTCTCGTTTGAGCGGCTTAACCTCTTTTGCGACAGGGATTTGCGATTCGATCCCGAGCTGGTTGGCCTTGCAGAACTCGCGGACCGGACAGATCAGGCACGCCGGATTCCTCGGCGTGCAAACCACCGCGCCCAACTCCATCATCGACTGATTAAAATCCCCCGCATTTTTATCGGGAACCAACTCGCCTGCCCGCGCCCAGATGCGTTCTAGTACTGTTTTGTCGCGCGGATCATCGGTTATCGCATCCACTCGGCAGATCACGCGAACGACGTTGCCATCGACGATTGGTGCCCGCACGCCATACGCGATCGACGCCACCGCACCCGCGGTGTAGCGACCGACGCCGGGCAGGGTCAGCAATTGATCGACCGTCCGAGGGATCTGCCCGTCAAATTGTTCGACAATCATTTTCGCGCACTTACGCAGATTCCTCGCCCGCGCGTAATACCCCAACCCCTGCCACAATCGCAATACCTGCTGCTCGTCGGATTTAGCCAGCGATTGGATCGTGGGAAATGCTCCGATAAACCGTCTAAAATAGGGGATGACTGTCGCGACCTGCGTCTGCTGCAGCATCGCTTCGCTGAGCAGGACGTGGTACGGGTCGGGCGATTGTCCGGAATCGGCTCGCCAGGGCATGACACGACGATGGGTGTCGAACCACGCGAGCAATGCGGTTTGCAGGTGTAAAATTGTCGCAGGCATCAATATTAGCGCGGATTATACTTGCATCGTCCCATAAAGTTTAGCTAGATTAACAAGGGCAGGAGGGTGGCCGGTTCGGATCGCGCCAGGTGGGCGCGTTGTTACGGTTACATTTGGTTTATCCGTCAACCGGCAAGCGTCGTTTCCCGGTGCTTTGTCCTGCAAAGCATCGCGACGGTGTCTCCTTACGATTGGAGGTCACGATGCGTGTACCCCACGTTGATGATTATGTCCGATTGATTCGCGACATCCCCGAACTCGCGCTCTCCCGAGGCGAGGTCGGTGTCGTCCGAAGCCGATGGTGTGCGCCGGAAGTAGCGTACGAGGTCGAGTTTCATTCACTTGGCCTGGACGAACCGACACGCGCGCTATTGATGTCCGACCAGATCGAAATCGAAGACGGGCCGATCTTCAACACCAATACGGTTGAAGTGGCGATCAGCGTTTGATGACGGACCCATGTCACACCCACCGCACGATGGGCCTTGGTGCGAATACGCGATGGCTGGCAGTCGAGCGATTGTCGATCAGTCGCATTTGAACCAGTTCGGCGGCAGCGTCGGATAACTCCGCAAACGGAATCGCGATCGTCGTCATGCCCATTCGCTCTGCCACCGGTGCGTTATCGAATCCAACCAACGGGGGCAAACGCGTTCCCTGTTTTTTTGCATAATCAACCAGTGCGTGCGCGAGTCGATCGTTGCAGCAAAAAACCCCATCCGTGCCCGCGTCGATCGCCTGTTTTGCCACGCGTACGCCCAACTCATAATCCCAACCCCCCGCCATCACCAATGTTGCGTTTGACTGTTCTAGAAACCCCTTGACCCGCCGTTGCGATCGCACGTCGTCGGCCGGTCCGGTGACGATCGCGAACGCAGGCCGTAACACTTTGGATCGACCCAGCAGCAACTGAGCCGCACACGCCCCGCCTGAAAAATCGTCGATCTCCACACTGTCGATCCGCGTCGCCTCCACACCCGACGGTGCACGGTCGTTGAGAATCAGCGCCCGCCTCCCCGATGCGACGATCGGGCGGATCAGGCCCGGCACGTTCCACAGCACCGGAAACCGGTCATTGAGCAATCGCGGCAGATCGATTGGCCGGGTCGGATCGATCCAGCGCACCCGCCAATCGACGCGATTTCGATCCATTGCGGCGCATAGACTGAATAGCAGTCGCGCACCAAAGCTGGCGGGTCGTTTTCCGCGTTGATCAAATAGCAGCACCGCACCGCCGAGTGAAAACGCTTCACCCGGCACAAATGTCCCGGATGCGGCACGACGAATCAGCAGGCCGGCCTCAACCAATTCGCGCACGATCCGGTCGGCGGTCTGGTAGCTGACCGCATACTGCCCGGCGATCGCACGATTCGACAAAAACCGCCCCCCGGGATGATCCGCATGCCCGTGCAGCCGTTCGATCAGCTTTCGCTTCACCTCCCTCACCCGCGCTGAAACTGGTCGTGCCATGACATTAACATATCAGTTTGTATTGTTAATGAAATGATAATCGTGGACAATTGACTTACGCCCGCTAGGCTGCGTCAGCATGGTGGAGATGCTTGCCGGAAAAGTGGTCATCATTATCGGTGGGACGACGGGCCTGGGTCTGTCGGCGGCGCGGGCGTCGATTGACGCCGGTGCCAAAGTCGTCGTCGTCGGACGCAAACCCCAGAGCGTCGATGAAGCGTTAACCGATCTTGGCCAGGCCGCTCGCGGGCTCTCCGCCGACGCCACCGACCCGAAAACCGCACTCCACGCCATCGAAATCGCGCTCGAATCCTTCGGCGGCTTCCACGCCCTCTACCATGTCGCCGGTGGGTCGGGTCGTCGCATGGGTGACGGGCCGCTGCATGAGATCACCGACGACGGCTGGGCGTACACGCTGAATCTGAATCTGACCAGCCTGTTCAACAGCAACCGCGCCGCTGCCGCTTATTTCATGCAGCACAAGCAGCCGGGCAGCGTGCTGAATATGGGGTCGGTGCTGGGGTGGTCTCCGTCGAAAACGTATTTCGCGTCACACGCCTACGCCGCGACCAAAAGCGCGATCGTCGGGCTGACCAAGGCGTCGGCCGCTTACTACGCGCCGCACAACATCCGGTTCAATGTGATCGCACCGGCGCTGGTCGAAACGCCGATGAGCACCCGCGCGCAGTCGGACGAGAAAATTGCGCAATTCATCAAGACCAAGCAACCCCTGGATGGCGGGCGAATGGGCGTGCCGCAGGATCTCGACGCTGCAGCGATTTACTTTCTCTCTGACGCCTCACGCTACGTCACCGGACAAGTCCTGGCGGTCGATGGCGGGTGGTGCGTCAGCGAAGGCCAACTCCCGGAGAACCCATGAACCGCGCCATCGGCATCGACATCGGCGGGACCAACGTCAAATGCGTTCTGGTCACGCAGGATGGCCATCGTATCGACTCGCTCTCGTTCCCCACCGACGACGCGACCGACGGATGGAAAACCGGCATCCGCGACGCATTTGCCGGATTGAAGCAATCGCATTCGATCGACGATCAGGTGCCCGTCGGCATCTCCTCACCGGGCCTTGCCTGCCGCGACGGGAAAAGCATCCGCTGGATGATGGGGCGGATGAGCGGGCTGATGGGGTTCGATTTTACGGCACATCTGGGTCGTGACCGGTTGGTCCCGGTGATGAACGACGCCCACGCCGCATTGTTGGGTGAGGCGTGGATCGGCGCCGCTCGTGGCTGCGACAATGTCGTGATGCTGACCCTGGGCACCGGCGTCGGAGGGGCCATCCTCTGTGACGGCAAGATTCTGCAAGGCCATCTCGGCCGGGCCGGGCATCTGGGGCATATCTCGCTCGACCCACAAGGCCCGCTCGATATCGTCAACACCCCCGCCAGCCTCGAAGACGCCATCGGCAATCATTCGGTCGCACGCCGATCCGACGGACGCTTTCAATCGACCGCCGACCTCGTCCATGCGGCACGGGATGGGGATCAAAGCGCTAAGACGATCTGGCTTCGCTCAATTGAAGCACTCGCTGCAGGCCTTGCGTCCATCATCAACACCGTCGATCCCGAACGTATCGTCCTCGGCGGCGGAATCACCAAAGCGGGTGACGATCTGCTGCTCCCACTTTCAGAGGGGATGGACCGCTTCGAGTGGCGGCCGGTCAATACCAAAGTGCCGATCGTGCTGGCGACGCTCGGCGATCTGGCAGGGGCTTACGGCGCGGCACGCAACGCCTTGCTCACCCACGGAGTAACACCATGAACTCACGCCAACGCATTCTTGCGGCCCTCAATCATCAACCCGTCGATCGCGTGCCGGTCGATCTGGGCGGCACACGTCAATCGGGCATATCCGTTTTCGCCTACGCACGGCTTCGCGAACAGTTGGGACTCGATCCGACCATCTTGCCGCGCGTGTTCGACACCTATCAACTGCTGGCCGAGATTGAGCCGGAAGTGTTGGAGCGGTTTGGCTCTGATACAGTCCCGCTCAATCGCCGCTGCGTGGCGTTTGGGGTCGCCAACGATGCCTGGCGCACCATGCGACTGCGCAATCTGCAAGTCGAAGTCCCGCGTGATTTTGCCCCCGAGGAGGTCAACGGCGAACTGGTCCTCAAACGCGCTGGCACCGTCATCGCCCACATGCCCGCCAATGGGTTCTATTTCGACCGCTGCGAGTTGTACCCCGGCGCGACCCATCCTGATTTAGGCAACTGGCGCGCCCCGCGTCTGGGTCAATTGGATCTCGATCACTTCGAGCGAGAAAGCCGACGCCTTGCGGACGAAACCGACAAAGCCGTTATCGTCGCACTGGGTCCGCCTTACGAACTCTTCAACGGCATCGGGCAAGGCGGGTTTGAAGACTGGATGTGTACGTTTGCCACCGAAGATGAGTACGTCGAGCAACTCTATCGCGAACTGGTCGATGCGTGGATTGAGAATCTCAGTGCCCTTCACAAAGCAGTCGGCGATCGCGTCCATGTGCTGCAATTTTGCGACGATCTCGGTACGCAGGCCGCACCTTTTCTATCGGTCGATATGTTCCGCGACAAGCTCTTTCCGGCCTACAAACGTGGGCTGGATTGGGTGCATCGCAACACGGATTGGAAAGTCCTATTTCACAGCGATGGTGCGATCGCCCCGCTGATCCCGTCGTTGATCGAAATGGGCGTCGATGCCCTCAACCCCGTGCAAAGCAGTTGCCCGGGAATGGAGATCGCGGCACTCAAACGCGACTTTGGCGACAGACTGGCGTTCTGGGGTGCCAGCGTCGATCCGCAGCACACGCTCGCGGTCGCCGACACGACCACCGTCACCGATCAGGCACTATCGAGCTTGAACGATGCCGACTCGATCAATGGCGGGCACGTTTACGCCTCCATTCACAACATCCAGGCCGACGTCGCTGCAGAAAATATCGTCACACTCTTCGACGCGGTTCAGATTTTCAATCACGGGAAGACACACGCATGAACGGTCCTGCCCAACAATATCTCGAAAAATCGCGGGGGTTGATCGACGCAGTCGAGAAGCAACTCGACTTGATCCACCGCGCCGCCGACTGGTTCGCCGAGACCATCCGCGCCGGGCGGATGGTGCATGTATTTGCGTCGGGTCACAGCCGGATCATGGTCGAAGAGATGTGGCCGCGCTATGGGTCGTTTCCGGGATTTAACCCGATCGTTGAACTGTCGCTGACGTTTCACAATCTGGTCGTCGGTGCCAACGGGCAACGACAGGCGATGTTTCTGGAGAACGTCACCGGGCTGGCCGAGCGGATCGTGCGCAATTTTGAAATCACGGAAGTCGATTCAGCGCTAATCATCAGCAGCAGCGGCTGCAATGTCGTGCCGATCGAGATGGCAGAGCAGTTCCAGAAACGCCGCGTGAAGGTTGTGTCGATCGTCTCCGCTCGACACGCAGATGCGTCCAAATCGAACCACCCATCTGGCAAAAAACTGTCTGATTTCAGCGATCTGGTGCTGGACACCGGCGCTCCGGT
>JBGSMH010000346.1:0-9447 GCA_041740275.1 Phycisphaerae bacterium | reverse complement strand
CGGCGGGGTGTCGCTCCAGCCCCCGGCCAGATCAATCCGAACCGGCGAGCGGGCTTCGATCGTCTGTCCGGGCTTGATCTTGCCCTGCTTTTCTTGAACGTCGATCGACGATCCCACATTCTCAGAGGCTTCGGCGATTTTCGCGAAGGCCTTGGATTCTGATGAGGCACGTTCGCCGGCCAGCATCCGATCCGGACGTTTTCCCAGCGTCGCCAACGCCCACCACGCCTTGGCCTGTCTGAATCGGACGGTCGCATCGACTGCGGGTGCGGTGGCGTAGCGCGTGATGATGCGTTTGACCGCTTCATACGCCCCGGCAGAGACATAGTGGCTGATCACGGTTTCGGGTGAGACATCTTCGTCGGCGTCGATGCGCGACAGGAAATCGAGTGTCTGCAACGTTGCGGTGACGGCCTCGCGGTGGGCGATCAGGGCGTCGGCATCAACCGATTCGAGCACCATCGACATCGAATATCGGGTTGAATTGCGCCAAACCTCGATCTGCTTTTTGGTTGCGGGTTTGGGTTGGGCGAGCCAGATCGCTTGATCGATCGCGTCGCGTTTGTGGGTGGCCGGGAAGAGCCGCGCGGTCCAGAGCGTCCGTTGATCGACCGGCACGCCGCGCCACAGATCGCTGGCGGTGATCGCGTTACGCTGCATGAAGGCTTTGATCGGTGCGTTGAGATAGAGGCATTTTCCATCAGTGAATTTGCCTTTGAAATCGTCGGCGGTGCCGCAAACGACATGGACAT
Source organism: Phycisphaerae bacterium (assembly GCA_041740275.1). GTDB lineage: Bacteria > Planctomycetota > Phycisphaerae > Tepidisphaerales > Tepidisphaeraceae > BPJO01. The sequence continues at coordinate 8,695 of JBGSMH010000346.1, read as the reverse complement.
TCAGCCCGCCACGCACGGGGGCTTGAAAGAGCAACGTTTGATCCGGCAGATCAAAGTGCGTCGTCGATTCGACCTGCGAAACGACCGAATCATCGCCGATGTGGATGTTGCCGGTCAGCAGCGAGTGTTCGATGACCGCGCCGCGTCCGACGCTGCCGCGACGATCCAGCAGGACGGAGGCAAAGACGCGGGCGGTGCGATCGACGCTCCAGTCGATTCGCGCCAGCACGTTGCTGGAGAATAATTCCTTTGCGACGTCGTTTTCCCTGCCGGTGAGGGTGTCGCGATATTGCCGCGTCGTGCCCAGGTGAAGGAAGTGGCCTTGCAGTTCCATCGTACTCAGCGCGATGGGGTGGAGGTGTTGCCAGAGCGTTTTGCGGATGAGGCTCGGGCCGGCGCGGAGGAAGGTCTCTTTCTCGGTCGCACTGGCCATCGCACCGGCCATCTCGTCGTAGAGGTCGATGGGCTGGTCAGTCCGTTCGTCGAGCGCTTTGCCTTCGACCCCCGCCAGCCGTGCCAGGGCGCGCGTCCCCAGTGGATCAAAAAAGAGCAGGCCGGTATCGAGCAGAACCTGTCCGTTGGCGTTGGTGGCGCGGTGACGCTTCATGACGTCGATCGACGCCTTCTGGAGCGTCATCTTCACGCGATTGCGCCGATCGGTGACAAATACGCCGTGCGACAGGCCCAACTCGGCGTCGGTTCGCACGGTCAATGCGGTGACGCCTTTGGCCGGTGCGGTGACGTGTCGATGATCAAAGACCAGCAGCACGTCGCCAGCGGCGGTCAGCACGCCGGGCCCAAGCCGCTCGGGCAGACCCGCCAGCGTGATGTAGAGATGATCAAAGAGCGTGGCGATCTGGGCATCGGGCCTTTGCAGTGCGATCGGGGCGAAGATTTTGCCCTGCGGGGAGTAGGCCGGGAGTCGCTGGCTCAATCCGCCGGAGTGGATGAGGAGGATGCGTTGCTTGCAGAGGTCGTCGGTGGAGAGATTTAACTGACGGGCGGCCTCGCGAATAGCCCGAAGCGTCGCCCCACCCGAGCCGATACGTCGGCCGGGCGGGTCGGAGACGACGATGCTCTGCTGGATCGGTGGGAAAAACGCACCGGCGGTTCCGACATCGCGGTGCCGAAGCGATAGCTCCGCCCGGTAGCCGTTTGCTTGCTGCTCGTTGCCCGCGGTCAGGATCAACACATCCCAGCACGCGCCGACCGATCCGGTCTGCCGCGCCCGCAAATAGGCGGCCTGATTGGCGGCGATCGCGACGGGTATCGCGTGATCAGCAGTCGTTGGCACGGGCATCTTTTACCGCCTGCAAAAGGATGGTTTCGATCTGTTTGCACGCGATCGAGCGGTCGAATCGCTGGCACAGGGCACGGCGGGCGTTGTCGCCCATCGTGGCACGTCGGGTCGGGTCGGATTGCAGTTGATCGATCGCTTCGACCATCCCCGTCACATCGCCCGGACGCACGACGATCCCGGCATTTTCCCGAACCAGAATCTGCGACGCCTCGGCCTCATCCGGGCCGACCATGATCGACGGTTTACCGGCAGCGAGGATGCCGAACAGTTTGCTGGGGACGACAATGCCCGTAAACGCCGGCGACTGGCTGATCAGGTGAATATCCGCCAGGTTAATCAGGTCGTTCAGCGCTTCGCGCGGCTGGTAGGGGAGGAACGACACATGCTTCCACAACTCGGCGGCGGCAAAATCGCGCAGTTTGGTCATCCCGCGTCCGCCGCCGGTAAAACACCATCGCAGATGTTGCCGATCGCGCGTCGCTCTGATCGCACCGACAATCGTGTCGACATCGTGGGCCTGCCCAAAGTTGCCCGAATAGAGCAGCACAAACTCGTCTTTCAATCCCAATTGAGCGCGCAGCGGATTGGTGTCGCGCGGGGTGGGATGAATCTCGGTCTGATCCGCCCAGGGGGTGACGACGTGGACGCGTTCGCAGCGTTGCGGGACGTATTGTTTGATCAGCCGGTCGCGCATGTCATGTCCGAGCGCGATCAGGGCTTCGGAGGAATTGAGGGTCCGACGGGTGAGGCTCGACATGATGCGCGTGATCAGTCCGTTGGGCTTGAGAACGCCCATCGCGATCGCGGCATCGGGATAAAGGTCCATCACATGATTGACCAGCGCGATTCGCTTACCCGATCGGCTGGCGAACTGCTTTTGCAGCATCCCCAGCACACACACCATCGGCGGGCTGGTGAGGGAGAGAATCACATCAGGCGTAGCAACTTTCTGCATTTGCCAGAACGCCGACAGATAGAAGCTGAGAAAATCCGCCATCCGGCCAGCGTTGTGGACCTTGCCAAACGCCGTCTGCGAGACGCGATGGATGTGGATGTTGCCGATCCGTTCGTGCGTGCGATCAAACCGCTCGGACGAGCCGTACATCGTCTGGCTGGTGATGGCGGTGACGTGATGGCCGGCTTGATCGAGGTGTTTTGCCAAATCCCACATGTGCTGCGCGGTGGCGGCGACATCGGGGTGGAAAGTTTGGTTGAGGATCAGAACGCGCATCAGTTGGCCGTACAAGGGATTATGAACGACGCACGCGCCGAAAGCCAACGCTAACGACTGATCCCTTTCATGTGTCTTTAATCGGACCTTTAGTTCGTCGATAAAGGGGTAACGCCCATACCATTAGCTGTACAATTAACCGTACAATCGACATGACCGACAAGGACGCTCGAATGACTGATAACCCCACGCCGCAAGCAACACCGACCCCGAAAACGCCCGATCCGGTACCCGCGCCGAAGAAAAAACGCTGGCTTCGTCGGATCGTGATCGGGTTATCGGTCGTGGTGGTGTTGCTGATCGCGCTGGTGGTGTTACTGCCGACGTTCGTGTCGCTGTCGCCGGTGCGGTCGATGGTGATGTCGCAGGTCAGCGGCTACCTGGATGGCCGGGCCGAGGTCGAATCCTGGAGCGTCGGGTGGTTTAGTCCGCTGAGCGTGCAGGGGCTGCGTGTCTATGACAAAGACAACGCGATGGTGCTCGACATCGCAAAGCTGCAGACCGAAGCAACGCTTGGTTCACTGGCGCGCGGCAATCTGGATCTCGGCAAAACGCTAGCCGCCATCGACGCGACGAAGGTAGTGATCTATCCTGACGGAACCACCAACCTCCATAAGATCGCCAGGCTCACCGACACCCAACCCAAGCCGAAGAAAGAAGAATCCGAATCGTCGATCCCGGAGGTGAAGGTCGATTTGACGCTGCAACTGACTGCCGGCGTGCAGTTGCTGGATGCATCGGGCAAACCGGTGACGACGTTGCAGGTGCGTCCGGGCAGCGGCGGGACGATCAAGATCGCTGATATCAACAAAGGCGTCGATACCGATCTGAAACTGGTCTATGTCGTTGATGCGGGGACGACCTCGACAGTGTCGATTATCGGGTCGGCCGACGCGATCGAGGGCAACCAGATCGCGATCGACCAACTCACCGCCAAGCTCAAGATATTGATGCAGGACATCGACACCGCCGCCGCCAAGCCGGTGCTGGTGATGGCGGGGGTGCAAGGCGTCGAGGTCGGCGGATTGATCAACGGGCAGATCGACGCGGATTTGCAGCCCGGTCAGGCCGGGTCGATCAAGGGTACGCCGACGATCACCCATGTCGTCTTTGCCCATCCCGCAATCGCCGATCGATATCAGGCCAGCGAAGTTTCGCTCCCCATTGATGTGTCGCGCGTGATCGAAAACGGCGCGACGCGACTGAAGATCGACATCCGTGCCATCGCGCCGGAACTGTCTGCCGCCGTGACGGGCGACATCGCCGAATCTTCGATCGCACAGTTACAGGCCAAACAGATGCCCGGTGCCGATGGGCACCTTGCGGTCGAACTGACCGCCGACCCCGCTAAAGCCGCCAAGTCGCTGCCGAACACCTTCAAGCTGCTTCCCGGCGTGACGGTGGCGGGTGGAACGGTCCACGCCAAGTCGGACGTGTGGCTAAAACCGGCATCGATCGTTTACGGTGTGAGTACGACCATCAGCGCCTCAGGTACGCAGGACGGTAAGCCGATCGCGATTGAGCCGGTCACACTGATCACCCGTGGCACGGTCATTGATCTGGGCAATCCGGTTCAGGGATTGCGCGATCTATCGCTTGATCTGGCGAGCCAATTCGCCACCTTCAACGCCACCGGCGCATCGGCGACAACCCTATCGGGCAAAGGCTCGGCGGACCTGGGGTTGCTGCGGCAACAACTCGCGAAGTTTTCGGATCTATCTAATACGCAACTGGCCGGTAAGGCGGCGATTACCCTCGCCAACGCGCCCAAAGCGGGCACTGCCGATGCGTACGCGCTGAACCTGACGCTCACCCTTAACGACATCACAGCGACCTTGCCTGACATGCCGCTGATCGACCTGCCGTTCGTAAAAGTCGGCGTCGAAAGTGGTTATGTGCTTGGTACGGATTCCAGCAATCCCATCCAGCAGATCGACACCACCACCGCCACCGTGCTGGCTGGACCGAGTGCGGAAAAACCCCTGGCGGATGTGCTGATCGTGTTGAGCAATATCGACCCCAAAGCCCGAACCGGCAGCTTCGATCTGCAACGGGCGACGATCAACAGCCTTCCCGAACTGCAGAAGATGATCGATCCGTTCGTCCCGCAGTTACAGCAACAGCAGATACAACTGACCGGCGGGGCGGCGTATATCGTCACCAAAGGGTCGGCCGACCTGCTTGCCAAACGCATCACGCTCGCCAGCTTCGATTTCTCCGCACCCAGCCTCCGCATCAATCGTGCGGGCAAACTGTTTATTGACGAAAAACGCATCGCGCTCTCAACCGCCGGGGATTTGTCCACCGGTGAGCAGACCGTCATCGACCTGTCTCGTTTCAGCCTCGAAAGCGCCATCGCCACCCTTACCACCAACGCCAAGCCGCTGTTGGTCACGCTCGGTTCCGAAGGTTTGCCTCGCGGCAACGGGACGATCAACGCGACCATCCGTTTGCCGCAGCTCAACCGCATCGCTCAATCGCTATCAAGCGAGCCGATCAACACCGTCACCTCAGGCGAACTTACCGGCAACCTGTCATTTGCCAATACCGACGGCAAACCGACCGTTGGTTTTGATGGGAAAGTCAGCGCACTCAGCATCGACGCCACGCCGATCCAGAATGAGTCGGTCACAATCGCGCTCAACGCCGTGACGACCGATGCGATCGACCACGCCAATGCCAGTGCGAGTATCAAGGGCAGTTTTGTATCGCTGTCGCTCAAGAACGGTTCAGTGCTGCTCAAGCGTGACACGCCGGTGCTGAAGATGATCGAATCGGCGCTGGTGGAGTTGGGCGTGCCCGATGCCAGCAAAGCCGCCACCGTTGCCCAGGCACTGGTTCCCGGCCTCAAACTTCCCTATACACCAGCCGGCGGGATCGCCCTGACTGCGGATGTGAAGCCCGGAAAGGTGGGCGTCGATCTTAAGGCCAGCCGTCTGACCCTCACCGATCCGCTCACCCAGCGCACCTATCGTTTCGACCCCAAAAAGGTCATTTCGCTGCAAGCCACCCTCGACATCACCGGCGAAGAATCGATCCGTTCGATTAGTTTCAGCAAACTGACCGGCGATTTGGATCTCGTGCAACTGTCCATGCCCGAACCGATCGTGATCGACGATCCGCTTGGCACACCCGCACCGCGCGGCAAAGTGCGGCTGGCGGGGACGATCCAGCACGTCACGCCGCTATTGCAGTTCCTGCAGAACACACCCGCGTTGCTGCCGTACCAGGGCGCGTTTGATCTGGCTGCGGATATCGGGGTGAAAGACAAAGTCATCACGCCGAAACTGACCGGCACAATCAGCGATTTTGTCCTGATTGATCAAGCCACCGGCAAACCCGCGTTCAGTGAAAAGCAGATCGATATCAAAGGCGATTTTGCGATCGATCAGGCCCAGCAAATCGCGACCATCCGCTCGCTCGACATCGACATGGCCTCCAGCAAGGCGGCCACCGTGCGGGTCAGCGGAGCGGTCAAGGCGTATGGGTCAGACGCACCGACGCTGGACAAGGTGGTGGTCAAGGTCGACGCCGTGGGCGAAAAAGCCTGGGCCATCCTTTTCCCGCTTTTGCCGGTTGAACAGCAGGCGAATTTGAAGACCGCAACACTGGCAGGTCCGGTCGTATTTGAAATGACCGCCAACGGGTCGTACATCACCAAGACCGGCACGCCGATGAATGAGGCGATCAAGCTGCTGAACGTGCGCGGACAACTTGCCGTGACTGCGGTCAATCTCACCGACGCGTACGGGTTGGACGTCAAAAATCTCACCCAATTTTTCACCCTCGAAAAAGGCCTGCTCATCACCGGCCATCGCGACGCAGCGGGCAAGTTTGCCTTTGCACCGGCGTTTGATGTCAACAACGGCAAAGGCGATCTGGGCAGTGTCGTGATCAACATTGGCCATCCCGACATGCTCGTTTCCATTGGCCGCAAACAGAAGCTATTGACCGGCGTGCAACTGAACCCGGTGATGGCGGCACAACTCGGGTCGCTGGCGTCGGTGATGTTTAAGGACAGCAAAACCGCATCCGGTTTGGTCGATGTGATGGTCGTCGACTGCACCAACGTCCCCCTCGCCGACCTGATGGCCGGGAGCAAGAAAGCCAAAGCCGAAATCCTCTACAGCATCAAAAACCTCCGCATCGACGGCCCGGTGCCGTCGGCATTGTCCGGGTTGCTCAATTGGGGCGACCAAGGCATCGTCGGCAGCATCGAAAACGGCTCGCTGGTGCTGGCCGACGGGATCGCGCATCAAAATATGACGTTCTCCCTGGTCAGGATGGGTTCGCAGCGTGACCCCAAGACCGGAAAAAACGTGCCGGTTGAACTGATCGAACAGTTGATGTTCAAGGGCGGGATCAATCTCGAGAAGCAGAAGTTTCAGGACTATTCCCTGTGGATGTCCCAAGGCCTGCTGTTGGCCGACTGGAGAAAGAGCTTTCCCCGAGGGGCGACGGTCGAACTCAGAGGCGATGTCTCGGATATCGGCTCGATCCTCACCCAGACCATCGGGTCCCTCGCGGTCCAGGGGTTTGGCGGGAGCCTGATCGACGATCTATTGAATAAGAAGAAATAGAATTAGTTTGGAGTTTGGAGTTTGGAGTTTGACGTTTGGAGTTGGGAAGAATTTGGCCGGTATTCACTTCAAACTCCAAACTCCAAACTTCAAACTAAATAAGGCCCATTATTGCCCCCAAAACGCGGTTTCCCTAGCCAATCCCAACCTCCGCGCCCCCGCCGTGTCTAATCCCACGACAGGAGTTTTACGATGAAGATCACCCCCATTTTGCTCGCGTGTGCATCGCTCGGACTCGGCTCGTTTGGCGTTTCCAACGTGCAGGCCGGGGATTGGTCGGTGGGGGTGTCGATCGTCGCTGGCGACCCGCATGGCCGCGTCTGGGTCGAGCCGGTCTATGACGTGCGAACCGAACAGGTCTATGTCGAAGCCGTCTATGAAACCCGCGTCGAGCGCGTGTGGCATGAGCCGATCGTCGAGACACGCTATCAGCGTGTGTGGGTTCCGGATCGGTTTGAGAATCGCGTGATCCGCTGCGTCGATTACGCCGGCCGGATCGTTTTCCGCACCGAAACGGTGTTGGCCGAGCCGGGGCACTTTGCCGATCAGCAGGTGCCGGTGGTGGTGCGTGAGGGTTGGTGGGAGACGGTCGAACGCCGCGTTTGCGTGCGTGAGGGCGGCTGGCAGATGGTGCAGCAACGCGTTTGTGTGCGTGAAGGCTATTGGATGTATGCCCCGGTGCGTCATTCCAGGTCGGAGTTGGATGTCCGCGTCGATGCCGGCCGCGTATCGGTGGGCCGGGCACGCAACGACGATGCCGATCACTACCGTGAATCCCGCGAGCGCAACCGCGATCAGCAGGACGATCGTGAACGCTATGATCGCTCCCAGTCGCGAGACCGTGGCGAGCGGTACCGGTAGCAGCGAATAGCGACACATCAAATAGGATCGGGGTTCAGGTCGGCCGGGCAGCGATCTCGAACCCCGTTTGCTTACCTTACCGATCGGGTCTGCCAATTTTTCCGGTCGCTAGGTCACAGTGGGGTTTTCAGTGCGCGATGGGCGCGGGCATGGCGGTCGATCCTTCCCAGGGTAATGCGTACCGCCAGCGATATCGCCTTCCTGACCGATACCCGCTAAACTTGGCAGGATAAGTAAATATTTAAGTGTCACTCTAAATGCCCGCAGCGTGCCTGCTATGACGATCTTTGAACTCAACCCATATATCTCGGTTGGCGATATCAGGTTTGGTGATTTGGCGGAGGCTGTTGAAACTCGATTTGGCGTGCCAACTGGTCGAAGGCGATTTCGAGAGTCCCAATTATACGGCTATCCTAATCTCGGGATTTTCGTCATTTTCGATGTTCAAGGCTTTGTTCGGGAAATCGAGTCTGTCACCGCTGGAAGCATTACACTCGACGGAGTGGAGGTTTGGGGTCGAACAATTCTTGACTTCGCGAAACAAGACGAAACGGCGGTTACAGTGGGATCTACGCTGCTGTTACCAAAGTACGGGTTGGCCTCAACCGGCTTTCATAACTCGGGTGAGGAAAGTGTGACTGCCTTCCGAAAAGGTTTGTGGGACGATAGGATTTCAGGTGGTTTGCCTTTCAGTCTGTAGAGTGGCAAAACAAAAGGGGCTGT
>JBGSMH010000345.1:0-2855 GCA_041740275.1 Phycisphaerae bacterium | reverse complement strand
ACCTATCGTTACCAGGTCCTTTACGCGATCAAGAACCCGCTGTATCGCAGCAATCAGGTGACCAAGCCAGAACTGGCCAGGCAGTTTGAAATCTGGTCCAAAGAGGACGCCAACGCCTGGAGCCAGCCCGTCCGCGTCGATACCAGCACGCGATATTTCATCGCTGACCGAAGCTGGCAATCCACGAGCACGCCCAGCAATGTACGGATCGAGATCTTCAAGAAGACCGGCGGAAAGTGGCAGAACCGCATCATGTCGGTCGCGATCGGCGATCCGATCGGCTGGACCGAAGCCGGTGCCGACTGGGCGACCGGAACGACGCTGGTCGATGTGCGCTACGACGATCGCCTGGAACGCGCCTATCTGCTTCTGCTCGGCCCGGATGGCAAGCTCGTAGAGCGTGAACCGATGGCCGACCGAGTCGATCTGAATCTGGATCGAGCCGCTCTCCAAATGCTTGCCCGACAGGCAGCCCTGCCCGCCGGTGCCGATGCGGGTGGCGCTCGCCAGCCCGTCGCAGGTCGGTAGGTATCGTGTAACAGAATTATCACTGTGAAAGCGGGCGACGACCACGTCGCCCGCTTTTTTTGCGCGCTTCGGACTTTGCGGGTGGGGAATTGGTCACCGTGCCATTTTGTCGCAGTGGCTTTCAAAATCGGTGATAATGGTCCGTTTATCTTGTCCTAAGCCTCGCGAGTCCGTAACATCTTGGGACGTTTTAACGACTGAGTGAGATCGCAATTATGAGCACCGCAAAAGACCGCAAAATTGTCATCAAGATCAAACGCCAGGACGCCCCGGGCAAAACCGCTTACTGGGAAACCTTTGCCATCCCGTGGCGGCCGAACATGAATATCATTTCGTGCCTGCAGTGGATTTCCGCCAATCCGACGACGGTCGAAGGCAAATCCACCACCCCGCCGGTCTGGGATTCGGGCTGTCTTGAGGAAGTCTGCGGTGCCTGCACGATGATCATTAACGGCCGCGTCCGTCAAAGCTGCTCGGCGCTGGTCGACAAGGTCGCCCCGGATGGCGGAGAGATCACGCTCGAACCGATGAGCAAGTTCCCACTCGTTCGCGACCTGTGGGTCGATCGCTCGCGGCTATTCAACGATTTGAAACGCGTCAAGGCATGGGTGCCGATCGATGGAACCTTTGATCTGGGTGCCGGGCCGCCCATCCCTCAGGAATTGAACGAAGAGCGTTATCCGCTCTCGCGCTGCATCTCGTGCGGCTGTTGCCTCGAAGCCTGCCCGCAATACACGCCGACCAATAAGTTTGTCGGTGCTGCGGTCATCAGTCAGGCCCGCCTGTTCAATGATCACCCGATCGGCGTGGCGCTCAAACCCGAACGCCTGCAAGCCCTGCAAGGCGAAGGCGGCGTCCAGGAATGCGGCAAGGCCGGGAATTGTGTACAGGTCTGCCCCAAACAGATCCCCCTTCTCGAATCCATCGCCGCCATCCAGCGACAGATGACCGTGTATTCGGTCAAGAAGTTTTTCTCGCGGTGATCTGTTTGGTCCGTGAGATTCGATCTACTCCCGCTCTTTGCGTCCCCGGCCGATCGCGGTGGAGCCGAAGCGGGCTTTGATTGCATCCACCGCTTGATCAACTTTTCGCAATCGTTCCTGTGCGGCATGTTGAAACAGGTCCAGTTGCGCATCGCGCGTAAACTGGCTGGCCTGCAACCCAATCAACCGCACGGGCTGAAACTGCTGTTTCGCCCATTGATCAAACAAATCCGTTGCGGTGATGTAAATGTCGCGCGTGAGATCGGTCGGGGTCGATAGCGTGTGCGACCGTGTAATGGTCTGAAAATCCCCGAAACGGATTTTGACTGTGACCCGGCCTGCGCACAATCCCTGCCGCCTCACCCGCTCGCCAACGGCTTCGGCCTGCTGGAGCAGCACTTCGCGAACGTGATCGGGATCGGTCAGATCAACGCCAAAAGTCTGTTCCTGCCCGATCGATTTGGCTTGATCGTCGGTCTCGACCGGGCGGGTGTCGATGCCGTGGATAAGCTCGCGCACGCGCGGTCCCCATGAGCCCAGATGCTGGGTAAACCATGCCACGTCCATCCGCCGCAGGTCGGCAAACGTCCGCATTCCCAGGCCGTGCAAACGAGCGGCGGTTTTGCCACCGATCCCCCATATGCGCGTGATCGGCAGGGGCGGGAGAATCGTGTCGATCGTATCGGGCGTGATGACCGTCAATCCGTCAGGCTTGTTCAGATCGCTGGCGAGTTTTGCCAGAAACTTGTTTGGTGCCACGCCGACCGAAGCGGTCAGTTGCGTCTCACGCTGGATGGCGGTGCGGATGTCGCGGGCGATCTTTTCCCCACTGCCGAACAATCGCATACAGCCGCTGACATCCAGAAACGCCTCATCCACACTCAATGGCTGTACCAGATCGGTAAAACGCCCGAAGATCGTAAAGACCTGATGCGACACCCGGCGATACTTGTCATGCGAGCCGCTCACTACGATCGCCTGTGGACAGAGGCGTTTGGCGCGGATCATCGGCATCGCCGAGTGACAGCCGAACGCCCGTGCCTCATACGATGCCGCCGCGACAACACCGCGATTGCCAGTCCCACCTACCAGCACGGGCTTGCCGCGTAGGTTCGGATCGTCACGTTGTTCGACGGATGCGAAAAATGCGTCCATATCGACGTGGAGGATGGTTCGGGTCGTATCGATCCGCCCATTCTACCACGGGTTGTCGCGACCATTGGAAAAGCCCGCGTCGTTGTCGACGCGGGCTTTTGTGATGGCAAATTGGACGTTCGTCAGAGCTTAGGCCGCTTTTTTCGCGGGGGCTTTGATGAACGGTTTGACAATTTCGACGATGGCATC
>JBGSMH010000344.1:0-5501 GCA_041740275.1 Phycisphaerae bacterium | reverse complement strand
GGACATCGCTTCGGCAACTGCCCGCACTTCTACAGGATCAAGGATCGAAGAACCGCCATAGCCGGTGTCGATCGCGGGGTCGCGTTCCATGACTTGGATTCGACCTTCGAATGCCAGATACAGTATATCTGATTGTAAGTCATCGAAACTCAGTGCCGGTTGATTGTCGAACGCTTCATCTACCGCCGCTTCGTCGTCCATGTCGATCGAATCGAGGTCGGGCCAAGACGCCTTGGTGCGACGCTGCGTCTCCTTCTTCACCGGAGATACGAGCCAATTGAGGGCCTCGTATGCCTTATCAATGTCGCAATGCTCTACCCCAGGCACTTGGTTACCGAACACCCTGTTGAGGAAAGTCGAGTCCTGTCGCCATTCGGCGAGCTGAGACTCTGTAAGCCGGACATAGTTAGCTATGATGCTCATGATGGTGACTTTTGCTGCGAGCCATTGCCTTCTAGGAACCGCCCGGGCGCTACCGATTAGCGACTCGGCGGTGTTCGGGATTGTGACGCCGGGCGTATGGGGGTGTCAATGGTTGAGATCGTTTGGTTTGCGGGCCGGACGGGTCAATAGAAAAACCCCCGTGTCCGGTTGGGACGCGGGGGTTATTCCGAAAGGAGTAGAGGAGCCTTCGGCGGATATTTTGCGGGCGCTCTCGCCGATTACGCCATCGCGGCTATACCTATCTCATCGGCCGATCGCGGGCGCGACTTAACAACAGTCGACAGGTCCACATGCCATTTCAACTGTCTTCACCCATCATGCGGCATGTTCGGGCTTGTCGCCGAACTGTTTCTGAAGTCGCGATAGCTCGGCCATCAGGTCGCGGGTGATCTTCTCCGTGCCGGGCTGACCATGGATGTTGTGGCACTCCTGCGGGTCGGCAGTCAGGTCAAAAAGCTCCCAATAGGGATCGACGCCCGTGTTGATATCCCCGGCACCGGCGCAGTCGAGGGGTTTGCAGTAGTAGTGGATCAGCTTGTGCGTGCGCGTGCGAACGCCGTAATGGGCGCTGGAGTGATGGGTGCGTTCGGCATCCATCCAGTAGCGGTAATAGACCGACTCCTGCCAGTCGGCGGGCGGGTTGCCGAGCATCACCTGTCGTGCGGATTTGCCCTGCATTTGTTCTGGAATCGGAACGCCGACAAAATCCAGCAGCGTCGGGGCAAAATCGACATTGGTCATCATCGAATCGATGACCGTGCCCGGTTTGAGTTCGCACGGGTATCGCACCAGCAGGGGCATGTTGAACGACTCTTCGTACATGAATCGTTTGTCGTACCAGCCGTGATCGCCGAGGAAAAAGCCCTGGTCACTGGTGTAGACAACGATCGTGTCGTCGGCCAATCCGGTTTGATCAAGATGATCCAGCACCCGTCCGACATTGCGATCTACGCCAGCGACGCAGCGGAGATAACTGCGCATGTACTCATTGTAGTACCACAGCTTTCGCTCGCGCGGGGTGATGCCGGGGGGCGGATTGCCTTTGACGTCGTTATGGTTCATATCGCGATCGATCCGCATCCGCGCCGCCGCCGCTGCGGGGCGACCGGCGTAGTCGTCCCAGAGGGTTTCGGGTTCGGCAAAGACCGTATCGGCGAAAAGGTCCTTTTCCTGTGGTCCCGGCTGCCACCAGCGGTGCGGTGCCTTGTGGTGAACGCACAGCAAAAACGGCTGGTCATCACCGGCCTCTTTTTGCCAGCGATCGAGCCATCGCAGCGACATGTCAGTCACCAGATCGGTCGCGTAGCCGGGGGTTTTGAGTGTGCCGGTACGGATGGAGTTTTCGCCGTCGTGTGTGCCGATGTGCCAGGTGGGGTCGTAGTAGTCGCCTTGTCCGGGGAAGACGGCCCAGTCGTCAAAGCCGTTGGGATCGGCGTTGTACCCGGCCGGTTGATCGCCGTGACCCAGATGCCACTTGCCAAAGATCGCGGTGCGATAGCCCGCCTTTTTCAGCACGCGCTGCAACTGGGGATCGTGTCGATTGTCCAGCGTCTCGGCGAGCGTGCGAACCCCGCAGACGTGCGTGTGCTGTCCGGTGAGGATCGACGCGCGGCTCGGCGTGCAGATGGAATTGGTGCAGAAACAGTTGTCAAAACGCACACCGCGCTCGGCGATTCGGTCGAGTTGGGGCGTCTGATTCACCCGACTGCCGTACGCAGAGATCGCGTGTGCGGCATGATCGTCGGTGAGGATAAACAGGATGTTCGGACGTTTCATGATTCGTTCCTTAGATACCGGCCTTCTAAACCCCGACTCGTTTTGCCCAAGCGTCCCACGATGCGACCAACGGCTGAACAAAATCAGGGTGATCGCCGGAAACGTCATTTAGTTCGGTGCGGTCTTTGGAAAGATCGTACAGTTGCCATGTTTTGGAATTGCGTGGCTGGACCAGTTTCCAGTCGCCGCTTCGGACGGCCTTGAAGCGGAGGTGTTCCCAGAACAGTTCGCGCGGACGCGGGGGGTGCTTTACGTCGGTCAGCGCATTCAGGAGAGAAACTCCCTCGGCGGGGAGGATCTGTTTGTCAGCAAACTGCCGAGGATATTCGACACCAGCGGCTTGCAGGATCGTGGGCATGATGTCGATCACATGTCCGGTGTCGTGAAAAATCCGCTCGCCTTTCATCGCGGCCGGCCAGTGCATGATCAGCGGTGTCGCGATGCCGCCTTCGTGGGTCCACGTTTTGAACTTACGAAATGGCGTATTGGACGCGTTGGCCCAGGAAAGATCGTAACTCATGAACGTCCCGTCGGGTCCCGGATCCAGATCCTTGCGGTTGCCGACCTCGACAATCTTGTCACCGGCGGCGGTGGGTAGGGCGTACTGGCCCGGCCACTCGTCCTTGCTGGCGTCCTCGCGAAGAAACTCGGCACACGCGCCGTTGTCCGAGAGGACGAAAAACAGCGTATTGTCGGCGATCCCCAGTGCGTCGAGTCGCGCCAGGACCTTGCCGACGTTCTGGTCGAGATTGTCGATCTGTGCCGCATAGACCGCCATGCGGAGCGATTCCCATCGTTTGTCGGACTCATCATCCCAAGCCGACGCCTTTTCATCGCGCGGGGAGAGGCCCCATTCGGGCTTGATGATCCCGTCGCGAACCTGCCGGTCATATCGTCGCTGGCGCATCACGTCCCAGCCGTCGCGATAGCGATCGCGATACTTGTCGATGTCGGCGGGCCTGGCGTGCAAAGGCCAGTGGGGCGTGGTCGGTGTCCAATACAGGAAAAACGGCTTGCCCGCATTCGATGCGTTACTGATCATCCCGCACGCCTCATCCGCAAGGGCGTCGGTGAGGTAATAATCTTTGGGGACTGACTCGATGAACGTGTCATCCTTCATCAGTGTGGTCGGCTTCCAATAGCTGCACGCGCCACAGAGGATGCCGTAGAAATGATCGAATCCACGTTGACGCGGGGTGGGATGACGTTCGTCACCGACCTCTTTTCGCCACTGTGCCGGGTCGCCTATCTTGTATTCGCCTCCGACGTGCCACTTGCCGCTCATGCAGGTGACGTAACCAGCGGATCGAAGAACTTCCGCGAGGGTGACGCAGTTGCGATTGAGTCGTCCTCGATAGGCTTCGGTCTCACCCCAGTCGACCATCGCCCCGATCCCAGCCTGATGGGGGTATAGGCCGGTCAGGATCGACGCGCGTGTGGAGCAGCACCGGGCGCAGTTGTAAAAATTGGTGAAACGGACGCCTTTTTTGCCAAGCCGGTCGAGGTTGGGGGTTCCGATTTCTCCGCCGAAACACCCGAGGTCCGAAAAACCCATGTCGTCGGTCATCAATAAAATGATGTTGGGTCGCTTATCACTCATGTTTCTGATGTCTCTTTACCAGCGTAAAGCGAATGACGCAATTTGTGTCGGGAGTGGTTCGCCCAATCAATGAGTGTCTAGTCGTCCAGAATGTTGGGCGTCCCGCCTGAAGAGGCGCGGGCGTAGATCGCCGGTTCAACGGTCGAGCCGGGGGCGGGTTGGCCTTCGATCATGTGCATCAGCGTTTTGAACGCCAATTCCGCGCGATACGCCATCTGCTGCGAGACCGAACTGATCGGCACAAGATAAAACTCGCAGAATGGCGAGTTGTCGATGCCGATGATCTTGACATCTTCCGGGACACGCTTCCCGACGCGCACCAGTGCATTGATCGCACCGGCGGCAAGCTGATCGGACGTCGCGACGATCCCGTCAAACTCCAATCCCAGGTCCAGCCAATGCCGCAGCGATTGCTCGGCGGCGCTGGCGTTGAAGCCGCGGGTGGTCGGAATCAGCAGTTCATTGCATTCCAGCCCCGCGCGGCTCAGTGCCCGCTGATACCCGATCCATCGTTCGTTGTTGGGCAGATTGGCATTTCCCAGATATCCCAATCGACGACACCCGCGTGCGATCAGGTGTTCGGCGGCGATCTCGGTGACGCGATCCTGCTTGATCCCGATGTTTACAAATGACGGGCGGATCGTGCGGTCCAGAACAGTGACGACCGGCAAACCGCGCTGAACGATGAGATTGAGCGATGTTGAGGCGGTGGGCTGCAATCCGAGCAGGATCAGCCCGTCCACCGTGCTTTGATGCGCGATGTGCATCAGCCGATCAAACTCTTCAACGGACTGGTAATACTGAAGCATCAGCCGTTGGTTGGACTGTGCCGAATAACCCGCGATCGCCTTGATGGCGGCGGTGGCGAGTTCGCTGCCTTGTACGCCGTGATCGTGAACAAACACCGCCAGTGCGTTGGTTCGACGTTGCGAGAGTGAAGATGCCGCCGTATGCGCCTGGTAATCGAGTTCGCGTGCTTTATCGAAGATCGCCTGGATCATCGTCGGGCTCGCGCCGCTACGCCCGCCGAGGCGTCGGTTCAGCACCTTGCTGACCAGGGAGGGGGAGACGTCCAGTTCCTTGGCGATATCTGCCAGTCGGACGCGCGCTTGAGGCGCGCCGCCGGGACGAACGCGCGGGCTCGGGGTGGACTCATTTGGGAGCAGTGTTGAAGCGTTATCTGACATCTTTTCACCCACAATACCCGAAAATCGCGTGCGCGGTATCAAAATCCTGCAAAATTTGTTGCGTCAAGCGATTGCCGCATCGCGATTCTAAGGCCGCACACCGTCCAGGCAGAACGCGACGAGGTCGGCGTTCTTACACGTCGCCAGGCAGGTATGCGTGTCGGCCGCCCCGTAATAAACGTACAACTCATCCCCCATTACCAGACCGGTCATCGGGAACACCACGTTGTTTCTGAATCCGCCAGAAATCTCATAGGGTGCCTCGGGGGGTAGGAAGGGTTTGGGGTTGTACGCGATCACGCGTGTCGGGTCTTCCAGATCCAGCAACGCGACACCGCCGTGATAGCGATTGCGCCAACTCGCCTGCCAGCCGTTTTTACCGCGCGTCGGGTCGTGATCGACGCCGTGAATCAGCAGCAGCCAGCCGGCGTCGGTGCGGATCGGCGCTCCGCCCGGACCGATCTTGGTGTTGGCAAAATCGAACATCTGCGTCT
>JBGSMH010000343.1:0-2559 GCA_041740275.1 Phycisphaerae bacterium | reverse complement strand
TCGCGTTCTTCGTAATGTGTGGGCTTGTGATGCAGCGGCATGCCCCGCTGCAACCAGTCGGCGTTCCAGCGGATCATCCGATCCAGATCCACCACCGGATCGCCAAACAGCCGCTGCGCCTCTGAACAATCATTGTGCCACGCCAACGGCTGCTCGGTGCCCGAAAACACCGGTGATTTTCCGAACAGCTCTCCGAATCGCACCGCCACCTCGCGCACATTAACTGGATGCGGCGCTCCAATGTTGATCGCCCGCGCCGGCACCGTCCCGTGCCCCAGACACCGCAGGATGTGGGCGATCGCGTCGCCTTGCCAGATGCAGTTGGCCACGCCCGTTCGGATGTCGATCGGCTGGCCTTTTCGCACCCACTGGGCGATGTCGTGCAGCACGCCGTAGCGGCAATCGATCGCGTAATTCAGCCGCGCCAGCCGGCCGGGACTTGCCGACTTCTGCGAGAAATATTGAAACACCCGCTCCCGCGCCACGCACGAATTGGCGTACTCGCCCAGCGGCGTCGGCAGCGTGTCGTCTGGATTGGCCCCCGGACCGGCAACCGGTGCAAACGGATATACGCACAGCGTCGAAAACGCGACGAAACGCGTGCTCTTCAAATACTCGCCCACAAACGTCGGGACCACCGCGTTCATCGCCCAGGTCAGCGGCTCACTCCCGGCGGTGCCAAACTTCTTACCCGCCATGTAGACCACGTTGGCTACGGCTGGCAATCGCGCCACCGCTGTTCGGTCGAGCAGGTCGCAGGTGATGGTCTGCACGCCGGCGGCCTCGAGCCGTCGTTTCACATCGGGATCGGAAAACCGCGCCACGCCGATGACCTTCTTCCCCGGTGCCGCTCGCTTGGCCATCATCGCCAGCGTCGGTCCGACCTTCCCGGCCACACCCAGCACCAGGATGTCACCCTCCAATTTCGCCCAGTCATCGACCAGTCCGCGCGACGGCGTAGCCAGAAAATCCTCCAGCTCCGCCTCGTCCTTGAACGCCTCCGGCATGACCCGGTCTTCCAGTGTCTGAATGCTCGCCATACGCTTCGCCTCCGGTTCGTATCGCAAATGACGCCGTACCGCTTCGGTCGGCGTCAATCGATATTTTGCATAACTTCCGACTCTACTCTCGCTCCAACCGGGCCGCAATGTAGAGTATGCACATGAAGAGCGTCCAAAACCGAGTCAAAGACCTGATCGATCAGATCGTCCAGCGCGGCGGGGAACAAGGCCTGCAAGTCGCGGCGTATTACCAAGGCGAACTAATCGTCGATGCCTGCGCCGGCCTGGCAGACCCGGCCAAGGGGATCGCCGTCGATAGCCGGACGCTCTTTCCGGTCTTTTCGACCACCAAGGGAATCGCCGCCACCGCGATTCATATTCTGGCCGAACGCGGCGTGCTGGATTACGAAGCCCCGATCGCACATTACTGGCCTGAGTTCGCTGCTGGCGGCAAGGACGCGATCACGCTGCGTCAGGCCCTGAACCATACCGCCGGGCTGCCGCAGATGCCCGATTGTCGTGAGCCAGCCGAGTTGAACGATTGGGATCACATGTGTCGGCTGATCGCCGGGCTTTCCCCGCTCTGGCCGCCGGGAACCAGGACGTACTACCACGCGATCACCTATAGCTGGCTGATCGGCGAACCGGCGCGCCGGGCTGACGGGCGTGACATCGCCACGATCGTCACCGACGAAATCTGTCGGCCGCTGGGGTTGGAAGATTCGCTATTCATCGGGCTGCCCAGCAGTCAGGATCACCGCGTCGCGATCATGGAGCCCAACCCCGCGCCGTTCCCACCACCCAACCCGCCGCCGGTGGTCGATCCCATCGCCAGGCTTTCGATCCCGCCGATGGTTCAACCGTTACACTATTGGATCAACCGGCGCGACGTTCAGCGGGCCTGCATCCCGGCGTCCAACGGCATCATGACCGCCAAAGCGGTCGCCAAACATTACGCGGCGTTGCTCGGCGAGGTCGATGGCGTGCGGCTGATCTCCCCCCAAACCCTGACCAAAGCCACAACCGCCACGCCCACAGGCGAACCAGAGAACGTCCTGCGAGGCCTCGGATATGGCTTGATCGGACCGGCCACCGACCGATCCCGCATCTTCGGTCACGGCGGCGCGGGCGGGTCGATCGGATCTGCGGATATCCCCAATCAACTGACGATCGGCCTGGCGAAGAATCGAATGGATACCAGTGCGCCCGAAACCCTGCCCGCAGGCGAACAGATCGTCCGCTGCATTCGCTCGGCGTTGAAACTCGACTGAAAACCGCACGAGGTGGCACCACGCGAGCAATTCGTGATCAAACACCGACGCGGTGCGCGGCGACAGCGCATCTGGGGCGCGGGGACGAACCGGTCACGCGCTTGTATGTGCGGGATAACTCGAACTCATCGCGAAGACCGACCAGATTCGCGATCGTTCGCAGGGGCAGGCCGGGATTGGCCAGCAATGATCGTGCGGCCTCCACACGCGTGCGGCGGACGAACTCCATCGGCGGGACGCCGGCGGCGATGCGAAACTGCCGTGCGAAATGGCGCGGCGACATGCAC
>JBGSMH010000342.1:0-6431 GCA_041740275.1 Phycisphaerae bacterium | reverse complement strand
TCGGCAGCACCAGTATAGGTAAACTGGATGCGGTAAGTACCAGGTGACTCGCCGTATGCGAATCGGGCTGCCGCCCGACGCCATGGTCCGTCCACCCGCATCGGTGGGTCGGCACGGTCTTTCGCCCTGAACGCCGATGCTTCAACTTCGATGCTAAGCACCTCGTCAGGTTGGAGTTCGCAGTACGACCGTTCCGGCGGCCGGTTGGACTCGAGTAGCCATCTGATGAAAATCGTGTGGGACAGAGGCTCCGCCGTCACGAAGGAGTTGAATAGATCGGCACCCTCAAAGGAGTACGGCTCACTACCTGGTGCTGCTATCAGGGGATAGGGAATCGGCTCGACCACCGTCATCGGGCGGTCACTGACGTTTCGCAATTCGACGCGCAATATGAAGGATTGTCCAGCCTCGATCGCGTTACGATCTGTCGTCAGCCGTGCCTGAAGCCCATTGTAAGGCGCGCCCCATTCTGTTACCGACGGCACTCCGAGCGGAGCATGCTTGTCCCCGGGGTATTCCTTAGGCGCGCGGACGCATCCGAAAAGGGCACAAGCGATGTAGACTGAAATTAGATACGAAAGGTATTGCATCGGCAAATCCAATTCTTATTAGCGGGCGTCGATTTCGTCCTGCGAAGTGCCAAGGAAATCCTCAAATGTTCCATTGCCTAGGAAGGCCCCGCGCGCGTATTCTCCCTGCATGATCGATCCCGCGCGATGCGGATCCATACCGATGGCGTGCCCGAATTCGTGTGCGACAGTTTCGCGGAGAGCGTCGTCAGTGGAGAAAACCCGGATCGCTTCGCCCTCAGTGTGTGCGACGGCAACCGTATTTGCGATCCCACGCGTCACGTTTGTGAATACACCCACCGGCTTGACCGCCGTGTTGACCGGGATGGCGGCGGCGGCCGTGCCGAACGCGCCCCTGTTGACGATGAACTGGCTCGGACGTTGGTAAGGTGTGCCCGCGGCATGGTTGCGGTCCAGCGTGCCAAATAGCCCGCGCGTGACACCAGTTAGCGTGACAGTACCATCGGTGATAGTTCTCCCGGAATAACTCACCCACTCGGCAGTTTCGCCAGAACCGATTCGGACGAAATATACCTCGTCTGCGGGTGGCGCTGCGTACGTTGACCAATTGCCGTTCACAATGATAGACTTGTCACCGGCAACCGCAGCCGCGATAGAGCTACCAGCGATGCCGGCGTTGTGTGCCACCACAGAGACGACCTCATCGCCCACCTTGAATTGCTGAAACGCGGCCGTCCCACTCGCGATGATGTTACGGCCAGTCGACGGAATCTCAACCTGAGCAGTTACGACTTCGGATGCATTGCTGCCAGGGGCAATTGCAGTTTCATACTGAATGATCTCGTCCCGAATCTTCACCCGGCCACCGGCTTGCCAGGCCACAGTCCGGTTTTGATCGGTCGTTCCGTCATAAAAAACGTAGGGCTGCACCGCTGCATTAACGCCCTTGGCAAGTTCCACAGATGACTTGAAGTAGTCGCCCCGTATATGCACATAATCGTAGCTGCTCGGCTTGACTCCCGTATCTGGCCCTACTGTCTCTCCCGAAGCCCCCCCGGTTGGTCCGTCCTCAATGACAATTGCTCGTTGCTTGTTATCTCCGTTGAAGTTGATCTTGCGATCGCCATTGAACTGATTTGCTATGACCCGATGGGAAACTACATTTGCCTTCTCAGTAAGACTCAGTGGGTCGCCACCGCCATCTGCAATTGTATAATTGAGTGCATCAGAAATGAACACGTCCTTTAGTGTGGGATCAGTACGAATGTGCTTTGCTAACCCACCGTCCGTAATCATGAATCCGCGGAACTCATCGATTGCGGGGAGTAAATCACCGAAGCCCGCGCCCTTCGCCCCGCCAATATTCTTATCATCGTCACTGTTAGAATTCTGGCCACCGTATTGATTCTCCCACCAATTCGGCAATCCGTCCCCGTCATCATCCTTCGCCAAATCAAGTGTTGCGACCACATCGCCACCCACACGGATCGATATTTTTGCGGTACCGCCAAAGTCCTTGTTCTTGGCGTTCATAACAGCAGTACCGGTCGAATCGACAGTGACTGAATATCCAGATAGTTCGATATCAAATCCGACATCCGTGCCAGAGTTTGAAGATCGACCAAGAAAAGCGGACACCTCGCTTAATTCAAATGTAACTAGGCTTTCAGGAACCAAACCTCGCGCGACTATATTGAAGTATTGATCAAATGTGGCGTCGAGAACACGCGTCCCGTCGATCAAGTACCCGGGACGGAAATTGTTGCGTCCATCCACTAAGTCATCTGTATCCCCATCCGCATTAAGGTCGAGGTCGATTAGAGGCACATTCCCAATCACCACCTCTGCATGATCCGGCTCGCCGATGACAAAATTGGCGTCAGCACTTTCCACATAGAGTTCCGCGCGGACCGTTTCGTCGGGTTCGGGCAGAACGTCGGCCTTAGCGCTAAGGTAGATCGTCTTTTCCAGCGATGTGTCGTCCGCCGCCCAAGACACCACAAACTCGTCGTGGTTCGGTCCGAAGGTGTAGCCATCGAAGGAATAATCGGCGATCGGCGCCGCGATGCCTTCTGTGCCCTGCAAGACCGCCGGAACCCGGACCGTCACGCTCAACGGGCCATTATTGTTCGACCGCTTGACGATAAACGCGGCCTTGCCCGACTCGCCTTCGCGTATCGGCACGGCCGATTCGCTGGCCGGGTGGATCGTGACTACCGGCAGGTCTTTGATCGTCGTTGTCGTTTCCGTTCCGCCGGCAACCCTGTAACTGTCACCGCTCGATTCGTCGATCGCCAGTGTGAGGGTTTCATCTCCCTCGTCGCCGTCCGTATCAGCGATGGCGTGAACGGTGAACGAGGCCTGAGTTTCTGTGCCTTTGAACGTGACGACAAACCCGCCGGTCGCGGTGTCGTAGTCCACGTTCTGTCCGCTGACGGTGTAGTCGTCGGCGATCGCGGTCCCGCTGAACAGGCTCACCGCTACCGGCAAATCGCCGAACGCAGCCGAGCGCGACAGTGTATAAGTGATGCCTTGGTCCGATCCCTCAGTGATCGTTCCGCTTGACGGCGTGTTCGGTGCGATGCTGATCGTCGGGATGCTGGTTTCACGGTCCGGGCGGTACGCCTTGTCGGTTGTCAGCTTGATCGCATCGACGCTGGTGCCGGATTCGCGCATGAATAGGCTAATGGTTTGTGCGCCCGCATTGAAGTTGAGAGTCGCCGATGCGCCGATCTCGGACGAGAATCGGCTCCACTTCGGGCCATCCTGGCGGATCGCGATGTTGCCCGCACTCTGCTGCGGCGATCCGTTCGCGCCCAGATGCACGCTATCGGAATTGCCGTCGAAGCCGGTGCCTCGCACCCAGACATAGTAGCTGCCGCTGGTGGGAACGTTGATGCTGTAATCAAGTCGCGGGGCGCTGCTGGCATCGCCGAACTCGATCTTGGTTTTGTCGCTTTCCATCGCCTGCACGCCCGACCCGCTGAAACCGGATTGGCCTTGTATGACCCATGCGTGACCCGCGCCCTCGAAATTGTAGTCAAAGTTTTCGGCCTCGACGGTGAGATACACATGCGGATCGCCGCTGAGCAGCACGCGTTTATCCAATGTTTCGACAACCGCGCGTTGAAGGATCGATCCCCGATGAACTGATTTTGATGCCATAATGCAGACCCCAAGACGAGCTTTCGTCAAAGCCCCATCCGCGCGGATGAAACATCCTTGACGGTACGTCGGAGGACGATAATGGGACTGTTGGCGAATTTGCAACTAAAAAATGGGAGGTGCGACAAAATGCCACCGAACAGATTTCCAGTTCCGGCATTTCTGCACTGAAAACCCTGTTGTGGCTTCGCGACTGAAAAATTGGCAGACTCGCCTTAGACTTGCCGAGCGGCGTAGCGATGCACAGACTGTGGCGATGAAATCGCGATCTTTTTTCCTCGCCAACCGGATCAAGACCCCCTTTGTCGACCAAACCGCGATCATCCATGGCGGGGACTACAACCCCGACCAGTGGCTATCGACCGTTCCCACCATCCTCGAAGACGACGCCAAACTGATGCGATTGACCGGCATCAACTCTGCCAGCATCGGCATCTTTTCCTGGACCGCACTGGAACCGGCGGAGGGAACTTTTCGCTTCGACTGGCTCGACCGCATCATGGATCAGCAGGCCGGGATCCAGAATCGGGTCATATTGGCGACACCCAGCGGCGCGATGCCAGCCTGGCTGGCCGAAGAATACCCCGAGGCCCGACGCGTCGACCGACAAGGCGTCCGCGCCCACTATGGCGGGCGGCATAATCACTGCTGGTCGTCACCGGCATATCACGAACGCGTCCGCATCATCAATACCAAACTGGCCGAGCGATATCGCGGTCATCCGGCACTGGCGATGTGGCATGTTTCCAATGAACTCAATGGCCAATGCTTTTGTGATCTGTGTCGCGCTTCGTGGCAAGGCTGGCTGGAAAAGCGTTACGGCACGCTCCGCGCCAAAAACGATGCACACTGGGCCTATTTCTGGGCGCACGAAGCGACCGAGTGGCGTCATGCCGAGCCCACCGATGATGTGATGGACGGGCAGTTGCTCGACTGGATGCGTTTCACCAATCAGCAACTGATCGACTGGTACACGTTTGAGGCCGACATCCTGCGGGGGATTACGCCGGACCTGCCAATCACGACCAACTTCATGGGAACGTCGTTTCCGCTGAATTATCAGGCGATCAGCCGGGTGGTGGATGTGGTGACGGATGATCAGTATCCGGGGTACGACCCGATCAGCCCGGATTTTGCCAAGTCAGCATCGGCAAGCTCAATGAAGCACGATCTGTACCGGTGTTTTAAGCCCGATCGGTCACACATGTTGATGGAAAGTTGCCCCGGCGCGGTGCAGTGGCGATTGCCGCAAAAATCAAAACGCCCGGGCGTGCATCGGCTGGAGATGTTGCAGGCGATCGCCCACGGCGCAGATGGCACATGCTATTTCCAATTCCGTGCCGGACGCGGGTCGATGGAAAAACTGCACGGCGCGGTGATCGAACACTGGGGAACTGAACGCCACACCCAAACCCGGCGATTCGCAGAATTGCGGGAGCTATCCGATCTTTATGACAAGATGAAGCCGGTGCTGGGCACGACCGTACGCGCGCAGGTCGCGATCATTTACGATTGGGAGAGTCGCTGGGGACAGCAATTTTCGGGTGGAACCGGGGTGAAAAGCCCGGACTGGCAGGCCAATAAGCGGCACTATTACGACGAGATCGCCAATGAGCAATATCAGTTCTTCTGGCAACGTGGCGTGCCGGTGGACGTGATCAGCAATGTTCGCGACCTATCGGGCTACAAGTTGGTGATCCTACCGATGCACTGGATCTTGACGCCCGCGTTTGCAGGCCGATTGCGGGCGTTCGTCGAGAACGGCGGGACGCTGGTGGCGACGTGGGACACCGCGATGGCGGATGAATCCAACAGGATGCTGCTGGGTGGATGGCCTGGCGCGGGGTTAGGCAACGTATTTGGACTGTGGGTCGAAGAACTGGATCGTCAATCGCACGGCACGCCGATCGCGATCAATGGTTTGAACGGCTCAGGGGGCGATGTCGCGGCGATCCTGCACTTGGAAGGCGCAGAGGCGATCGCGACTTTTGCCAGCGATTTCTACGCGGGCAAGCCCGCGGTGACACGACATACGCTCGGTAAAGGAGTCACATATTTTGTCGGGACGCGATTGGACGAGTCGGCACGGAAAGATTTTTACACCCGCATCCTGACCGACACCGCCTGCGCCCCCGCGATCGACGCAGACCTCCCCGCCGGGGTCACGTTGCAGGTGCGTGGGGCGGGCGATGAGATGTTCGTGTTTCTGCTCAATTTTACACAAAGTGAGCAGGTGGTCGGGTTGGCAGATTCGGTCACGTTGATCGATATCGAGACGGCGCAGTCTCATCGCGGGCAAATCCGCCTCGCACCGCTGGCGGCAAGGGTGTTTTCAGGCAAGAAAATCGCTTGAGGCCGTCAACAAAGTCGTCGCCTGCCAGTGTCCGATAACATTCAAGCTGGCAAGCCAGATTGGTCGATAATCCGGATATGCCAGATGCCGTCCAGGCTTCGCCGATCAAGCGGAAGGTCGTCCCCATCGACGCCCTGCTCGCCGCCCGCCAACGTGCGCGCGAAGAGGGCAAAACCATCGTCCATTGTCATGGGTGTTTTGACGTCGTTCATCCCGGGCACATCCATCATCTGCAACATGCCCGATCGCTCGGCGATATCCTTGTCGTCTCGGTCTCGGCAGACGCACACGTCAACAAAGGCGTCTCGCGTCCGCTCATCCCAGACGACCTGCGCGCCAGCAGTCTGGCGGCGCTGGAATGTGTTGATTTGGTCCATCTCAAC
>JBGSMH010000341.1:0-10611 GCA_041740275.1 Phycisphaerae bacterium | reverse complement strand
CGGTCTGCACCCCCTTCGATGCTCGCCCTGCCCGAACCCATCCCGATGCTAGCGGCGTAGGCGGGCTCATGGCCCCGTGCGCGACGCTTCGGTGCGGTGAACCGCACCCTACAAAATGCTGTTCGCCGTCGAAGCAGCAGTGAACCTTTTTTTTGCGCAGTCGCTCGCTGTGTCCTCAGACTTCGACGCGCTCTCTTCGAGCCTGAGCCTCAGAGCCGAAGGCAGTCGAGTCGTGATCTCGCGATTGCCTGCCCCCTGCCCCCTGCCCACTTTTTGCATCGCTGCGGTTTGCATTTTGTCTATGATTCCCCATAATAGGACATAAAGGTCTTATTTAACTTTGAAAGGAACCTTGCTCATGAACAAGCCGATTCGGGTCGCCGTGACGGGAGCTGCTGGACAGATCGGGTACGCCCTGCTGTTTAGGATCGCTTCGGGACAGATGTTTGGTCCCAATCAGCCGGTTATTCTCCAACTGTTGGAAGTACCGGTTGAGAAGGTGATGAAGGCGCTGGAAGGCGTCTGTATGGAGCTGGATGACTGTGCGTTTCCGCTGCTGGCGGGGATCGTGCCGACGTCCAAGCCGGAAGAAGCCTTTGGCGATGCCAACTGGTGCTGCCTCGTCGGTGCCAAGCCGCGCGGGCCGGGCATGGAACGGGCTGATCTGCTCAAAGACAACGGGAAGATTTTCATCGAACAAGGCAAGATCATTGATCGCGTCGGTGCATCCGATTGCCGCGTTGCGGTGGTGGGAAACCCTGCCAATACCAACGCGATGATCGCCGCCAGTCAGGCCAAGCGTCTGACTGCCGATCGTTTCACCGCGATGGTGCGGCTGGATCAGAACCGCGCGGTCACGCAGATCGCCAAAAAGGCCAACGTACCGGTGTCGGCGGTCAGCGATCTGTTCATCTTCGGCAATCACTCGCCGACGATGTTCTCGGCGTTTCATCTGGCCAAGATCAACGGCAAACCGTTGACTCAGGTGATCGGCCATCATGAATGGCTCAAGGGCGAGATGCAGGAGACGGTGGGCAAGCGTGGGGCCGCGATCATCGCCGCCCGTGGTGCATCCAGCGCCGCGTCGGCAGCCAACGCGTTGGTCGATCATGTGCATAGCCTGGTGACGGTCGGTGCGGTGCATAGCATCGCGGTCAAGAGCAACGGCGAGTACGGGTTTGATCCCGAAGTCTGGGCAGGTATGCCCGTCAAGACCACCGCGCCCGGTGCTTACGAAGTCATCAAGGGCCTGCCCATGGATGAGTTCGCCAAGCAGAAGATCGCTGTAACCAACAAGGAACTGGTCGAAGAGCGCAATACCGTCAAGGAAATGCTCTAAGCTGACTGAATCTTTGATTCTCTGGAAGATACGCCCGCGTCAATTTCGATTGACGCGGGCTTTTTTTGTCACCGGATTCGTCTGGCGGACGTATCTTGGGTGTCATTAACAAAGGAAACGATGATGCGAGCGAAGATGAAGCAGGCTTTGATCAGTGCAGCAGCGATGGTGGCGATCGGCGCGGGGATCGCCCAAGCCAAGCCGTTTGACAGCAAGACCGTGGCATCGGATGCCAAGTGGGTGCTGCATCTGGATGTCGATGCGATGAGCAAGACCGAGTCATGGAAGCTGATTGAAGCCAAGCTGAAGAATAATCCCAAGTACGTACAAGGCGTCGCGACGGTGGAGCGGGTTGGGCAGGTCAAGATGCCGGCAGACCTGCACGATGTGACGATCTTCGGGCCGAGCTTTGGGGAGAAAGAGGCGGTTGTGGTCATTCGTCACAACGCCAACGCCGAGCGACTGAAGACACTGGTGTCTCTGAACGAGACCTATCGCAGCCAGGTGATTGGCGGGAATGAGATCCACATCTGGGACGACAAGGGCAAGACGATGCGGGCTGGTTTTGCCAAAGATGGTCGGCTGGTGATTGGCCAATCGCAGGACGCGATCGTCGATGCGTTGGATACGATCAGCGGGAAGCTTGATCCGATGAAAAACGAATTGCTGGCCCCCAAGGCGAACGATGCGGGTGTGTTGCTGTTTGTGGCTGGGGATCAGGTGCAGGAACTGGTGAAGGGTCAGGCGCAGTCGCCGCTGGTGAAGCAGATGCGCAGTGCGTGGGTTACAGTGACAGAAGCCAAGGACGGGCTGAAGGTCGCCAGCACGGTCGAGACCGAAGATGACAAGTCGGCAGCAGATATCAAGCAGGCGATGGACGGGCTGAAGACGGTCGTCTCGTTTGCGGCACAGGATGACCCGGATGCGATGCTGCTGAGCGACGCAATCGTCGACTTAACCTTCACTGCGGAAGGCAAAGCCGTGAAGATTGACTGGCCGATCACCAATCAGATGATCGGGCAGGTGCTTGAGCGGGTGACCGGCGAGATATCGAAGAATGCGGATTGAATTGCTCGATAGGTCATAGTTCAGTAGCAATTGACAGAGACGATGCCCCAACTGCTCGAAACATACTCCGACGAGTCGCTGGTCGCCGAGGCGAAGGCGGGCTCGTCGGCGTGTTTCGAGGAGTTGGTGCGGCGTTATCAGGTTCGGCTGGCGCGGTTTGTGATGCGGTCGGTAAATCGGGAGGATGCCGATGATGTGGTGCAGGACGCGTTTGTGCAGGCGTATCTGAACCTGTCGCGGTTTGATCCGAAGTATCGCTTCAAGACGTGGCTGTTCGTGATCGCCCAACGGCTGACGATTGACCGGCACCGACGACGACGCGTGACGGCGAATATCGAGAACCACTCTCTCGCGTCGAACGACCGACCCGAGCACCGCGCGGAAACCGATGAGCGGTCGGCGATGCTCTGGTCGGTGGCGCGGCGGGAGTTGGGCGATGAGGTGTATCGTGCGGTGTGGCTGCACTATGTGGAAGATCTGAGCACGACGGAGATCGCGAAGGTGCTGGATCGAAGCTGGGTGTGGGTGAAGACCGCATTGCATCGGGCGCGTCGGAAATTGTCGCCGCACTTGAGGCCGTTGGTGGATGGGGAATATCGAAAGTCAGGTGAAGCATGGCAAACGACCTAAAGACACAACTGCAACGCGAGGCCGAGACGATGTTGCCGGCGTTTGATGAATCGTTGCACGAACGGACGATGGCGCGAGTGAATCGCGCGCGTCGCGAGAACCTGTCGGCCAGTGTGCGCGCGCCGTCGCGATTGAACCCCCTGCTCGCCTGGATCGCGCGTGGTGCGGTTGCGGTGTTACTGCTGGGTGTGGGGATCGGGATTTGGATGGGGAGCGGCCAGATGCAACAAGACCGCATCGACGCCTCGACTGCGGCAGAGTTTAATGAGGCGATCGCGTCGCTGGGTCAGACGGCAAAGCCGCTTCGGTACACCCTGAATGTGCCGATGCAGAGCGCCCAACGACAGATCGGGCTGCTCAAGGAAGATGCGGCCACATTCGGGATGTTTGTCACTGACCAGGTGCGAAATCTTTCCGTGCCGATCGACACCAGCAAATTGCCGTCGTAGCGGTCAGGCTTCCTGCCTGGCATAGGATGCTTCGGTCACTTCATCCAGCAGTCGCTCGACGACCCGGTCGGGACCAAAGCCCTCGGCATCAGCATTGAAGTTGGTGAACAATCGGTGACGCAACACCGGCTTGGCGACCCAGCGCACATCATCACAACTGACATTGAGTCGCCCGTTGAGCAGTGCGTGTGCCTTGGCACCGAGGACCAGGAACTGCGCAGCACGCGGACCGGCACCCCAGGTCAGCATGTCGTTGATAAACTCGGCACTGCCCGGTTCTTTGGGTCGAGTCGCCCGAGCGAGCGAGACGGCGTAATCGACGACGTGATCGCTGACGGGCAGCTTTCGGATCACCTTCTGCACCGCCATGATGTCGTGGGCAGATAGCACCGGCTGCGGTTCGTCGGTCAGGTCCATCGTGGTGCGGCGGACGATCTCGCGCTCTTCCTTCTTGCTCGGATACCCGATGTTGACCATGAACATAAACCGGTCCAACTGGGCTTCGGGCAGCGGATACGTGCCCTCCTGCTCGACCGGGTTCTGCGTCGCCAGCACAAAGAACGGCTGTTCGAGCGTGTACGTTCGACCGCCGGCGGTTACCTGGTATTCCTGCATCGCCTGCAAGAGCGCCGACTGCGTTTTGGGCGGCGTACGGTTGATCTCGTCTGCCAGAATGATGTTGGCAAAGACCGGCCCGTGGACAAAGCGAAACGACCGCTTGCCATCGCCGGAGTCTTCGAGAATGTCCGTTCCGGTGATGTCGGCGGGCATCAGATCGGGCGTGAACTGGATTCGGTTGAAGTTGAGCTTCAATACCTTTGCCAGAGTGCTGATCAGCAACGTCTTGGCCAGTCCCGGCACACCCACCAGCAGACAGTGCCCACGCGAAAACAACGCGCACAGCAGCAATTCGATAACCTGATCCTGCCCGATGATGGTCTTGTGGATTTCGACGAGGAGCTTTTGCTTGATGACACCCAGTTGCTGGATGAATTGGTCGTTCTGTTGTGGGGTGCTCATGGCGAGATTGTTCCTGTGTGGGCGTGCAAACGACTCGTTCCTAGCACTTTACCCGATTGGCCTGCGGAAGTTGAATCGGGCCCTATTTCTTTGTTTGGGCAGGCAGAGGTTTGGTCTGTTCCCAGATCCCGTGGTGGCGGGCGATTAGCTCGTAGATGTCGTCCATCGGCTTGGGTGAATAGATAAACGCGTCGAGGCGAATACGGCCGGACTGGCCGTCGATGTTTTCGTAGCTGACAAACGCGATCCCCTTTTTCCGCCAGAGCTTCCCGTCAATATCGATCATTTTGGCGATGGGAACCGGGGGATGTCCGGGGGCGTTGAGGGTGTCGTTCTCCATCACAAAGGTCCCGCGCGATCGCCGGACCACAAACGCGATATACCCGATGCCGATCAGCGGCAGACCGATCGCCAGCAGCTTTTGGAGCGTAATCGCCAAATCGGAATGCTTGGTGCCTAATTCCTTTTGTTTCTTGGCCAGTTCGTTGCGTTTGTCGATATCCGCTCTGTCGGTCTTGCCACTAAGCGCATTGACTTCCTTTTCGACGCGATCGATCTCGACATTCTGTGCCGGCCAGGCGACCCACCCGTCGTAGCCAAACCACGCCGCCATCACGAAAATCGCCAACACCATGATAAATCGTGCGTTGCGATAGTACCTGCCGTAGGTGGCGCGGATGGGCTGTTTTGGGATCGGCTTTTCCGCTGGGGTGTTGGGTTCGATAACAGGGCTTGCGGGATCGGTCATGGGGTTGATTCCTCAGTTGCCGGATTTTCGTCAGATCGCCTGGCGGTCAGTCGCGAATCGACATCCTTTAATAGCGAAGCACAGTCCGCCAATGCTTCGGCGATTTGCTCATACTTTGCAGCATCGGGCGCATTCGTCAACTGTTGCACCTGTTGATCCAGCCGATCCGCCTGCGTTTTGGCGTTGGTCTGGGCAAGATGAATAAGCTCGGCAGGATCGATCGTGCGTCTGGCCATGTGCACCTAAGACCGTGAAACGATCGCCGCCCGGATCGGGTTGACCACGCGGGGGACGATATACCGGTGCGCCAAATCCTCCGCCCGCTCGGCCAGTGACTGGAGCAACTCCGGCAAGGAGACTTTCAGCCCATCACCCGAAAACTTGCGGATGATCAGATACACACTAATCATCTCGTTGCTGAACTGGTTGGTCCGCACCTGATAGCTGTTGGTTCGCGTCACCACATCCACCCGGGCCTGCAGCCGACAATCGGCGCTGAGCCCGATGGTGATGGTGGGCTGAAAATCCATCGCCTTGGTCGCCGGTTCTTCCAGCAGCGACGACAACGGCGATTCGCCCAGAATGCTCTCGGCAACCACTTCGTCATGATTTCCGGCGTACTCCAGGTCAAACCCGAAAAGCAGATCAACGTAGTCGATCTCGACCGTGCTTAGTCCAAGTGCGTATGGCGCGTGATCCAGCACCGTCGCGTGCAGTTGCAGTGCTTCCTCGATCGAATCGGGATTAACATGTCCACATGCCAGCCGTTGGGTTTCGACGCTTAGCCATCGGTAGGCGTCGTTTTCGCGGTCTTCTTCCAGCGTGTATTCGTTCTGATCGTTACGCCGAAACCGCGTCATCGTCGGATAGCTCTTTTGCACCTGTTCAAAGAAATGCAAAAGCGTCTCCCGTTGCTGCGGGAGATTCATCTGCGTGCCGACACGCAGATTGACGTAGAAGTCGTCGCAGACCGTTTTGAAGACATTGGCCATTAAGTGCGGATCATACGCATATCGCCTGCGGATGGAATCAAAATCTGCCGGTCACTTCTTGTGTTTGTCGAGGTGAAAATGCCCCTGCTCACAGCGGATGACAAATTGCTCGACATTGGCTTTGAGATCCTCCCATTTTTGCCTGATCTGGTCGGCCTCCTGGGGATCGACGCTGTGATCGTCCTCGACGCTTTCGGTCACGCTATCCAGTAGTGACGAAAAATCGCGCACGAGGGATCGAGACTGGCGATAAAGCGTTTGATCGGCCTCATGAACCGGTGCGGGGGTATCAGGATTCTGGACAAAGAAACCATTGGCCTCGTTGCACAGCCAGCGAATGAGGCGCATGTCGCCGGTCAGTGCGTACAACTCGCGCACCCGATCCAGCGGGTTGCGCGTGCCACTTTGGTTGATATCAGATTCGTCGGTGGCAGGCTCACACCACTTATAAACCAGCGCCGACGACACCTTTAAACCGGCGGCGATTGCCTTGACGCCCTGCTCTTCGACCGCCTGGCGGATAACCTCGTGAGATTTCATATCCCGGATTCTATCCCACAGAGGCTTGGCGCGCCCAATCGAAATCGCGATGCTTGTTGACCAACTAACTTTGAGGAGTTCATTTTGAAGATGATTCGAACGTTTGCCGTGGCCATTCTGGGACTTGCGATCAGTGCCCAGGCCCAATCGACCCAACCGACCACCACCCCCGCCGACGACGCGGGTGCCAAAGCCGCACTGCAGCGGTACAACAAAGCCGTCGCCGATTCGGACATGCCGACGATTTTGTCGTCAATCGCAACTGCAAGCGATATGCAAAAGCAGGCACTCTCGCTGGCCGGTCGATTGATGGCGGCCCGCAATGGGCTGTACGAGGCGTCGCTGGCCAAGTTCGGCGCCAAAAAGCTGGAAACCGACGGCGCGACCAAGGAAGCGTTCGATCAATCGGTCCCCACCTTCCCGCAGTTCCCGCTCGATCAGATGCAAATCAAGGTCAACGGCGACACCGCAGCCCTGCTGATGCCCACGGGCGAAGCGGCACCGTTTACACTCAAGAAGATCGATGGGACATGGAAAATCGACTCGGGCTTTTTGCCCGAAATGAATCAGAAGCAACTGGATGAGCAGAAGACGATCCTCGAGGCCGCCGCCGGTGCGATCGACCAGACGCGCGACGACGTCACCGCCGGGCACATTCGGTCGGGCGATGAAGCACTGGTGTTGATGCAGCACCGGATGCAAAAAGCGGTGCGCGACATCCAGATGAAGCAGTTTGAGGCGATGATGCAGGAGCAGATCAAATCTGCCACGCAGCCCGGTGCCGCGACCCGGCCGAGCGGTCCGGTCATTCCGGATGACATCAGCAAGCCCTGAGTTTCTGCTGATCCATCGCCCCTGACCGAGACAACCGATGTCACAGACCAAGCAGCAAATCCTGTCGCACCTGGCGGCGGTGGGGACGCAGCCGCGGCACCGGTTCGGACAGAACTTCATGATCGACCAGAATCTGGTCCGCCTGATCGCCGACGCCGCGTTTAAGTCACCGACCGACACCGTCATTGAGGTCGGTCCCGGCACAGGGACGCTGACCGAGGAATTGCTGTCACGCGGGGCATCGGTGATCGCGGTGGAGATCGATCGCGACCTGGCGGCACACCTGCGATCGCACTTTGCCGATCAACCCCGATTCACGCTCATTGAAGGCGACGCTCTGGACGGAAAGCACGCGATCAACGCCGATCTGCGTGACGCGATCGCGGACAAATCGAACGTGAAGCTGGTGGCCAATCTGCCCTATAACATCGCCTCGCCGCTGGTGATTGATCTGCTGATCGCCGGGGTGGACGAGTTGGTCTTTACCGTGCAAAAAGAGGTGGCCGACCGTTTGAAGGCGACCGCCGAGTCGGATGACTACGGACCGCTGACGGTCATGGCGCGGATGCTGGCTCGGGTACAGATCCTGCACACGCTTGGACCCGGTGCGTTTTGGCCGCCGCCCAAGATCGATTCGGCGCTGGTGCAGATGGTGCGGAAGGACCAGCTCGGCACCAACGCGCGGGCGTTTGGCATCTTCGTTCAGAAGCTGTTTTCGTTTCGGCGTAAGACTTTACGCAAGGCGATGGACATGATGGATTTGCCCGCCGACACGGTGTTGGCAAAAACGGGATTGGACGGCACAAAACGGGCCGAATCGTTCGAGCCGGACATCATCTACAAGCTGTTTGTAAGTGCCGCCGCAAGCGATTCGTTGGGCGCATGAAAAAGGCTCAGCGGGTGGCGAAGAGGGGGGGACTTCGCCGGGGTCACCGCTGAGCCGGATAATCAATATACCACACCCATCTCGTTTTGCAATCTGTAAACATGAAAAATTATTAATGCAAGATTAATAGAATCGATGATCGCGGCATCGACATGGTGGATTTGGTGAGGGCGTCAGCTCAGATCACGCAAACGCCCACGGCGAGTACCGTGGGCGTTTTGCTTATTTGATTGGAAAACCGAGTGGATCGACTACCACGCGAAGTGGGCGAACGCCTTGTTGGCGTCGGCCATGCGGTGGGTCTGCTCGCGGGTGTTCATGGCTTTGCCTTCCTTCTTGTAGGCGGCCATGAGTTCGTCGGCGAGCTTGCTGGCGGTGCTGCGACCGCCTTCGGCACGGACTGCGGTGAGCAACCAGCGAATCGCCAGGCTCTGCTGACGACGCTTGTTGACCTGCATCGGCACCTGATAGTTCGCCCCGCCGACACGCTTGGAACGCACTTCGACATAGGGCTTGATGTTATTGATCGCGGTTTCGAAGACTTCCAGCGGCTGGGCGTCTTTCATCCGCTTGCCGATGATCTCCATCGCTTCATAAACCACCCGCTGGGCAACGGCTTTTTTGCCATCCCACATCAGGCAGTTGGTAAACTTGCTGACGAGCTTGCTGTTAAAGCGGGCATCAGCCTTGAGCATGTCTTCGCTGGCAGTGAATTTCTTGTAGGCCATGTATCTGTTTCCGATTCTTAATTGGCGATTCGCGACCGATGATCGCGAACCCATTTGTCAGTCTTACTTGGGCTTCTTGGCTCCATACTTGCTGCGGCTACGCTTGCGTCCATCGACGCCGAGGGTATCGAGCGCACCACGGACGATGTGGTAACGCACGCCGGGCAGATCGCGGACGCGTCCGCCACGCACCAGCACGATCGAGTGTTCCTGCAGGTTGTGTTCTTCGCCTGGGATGTAGGCGGTCACTTCCTTGCCATTGGAGAGTCGCACGCGGGCGATTTTCCGAAGCGCCGAGTTGGGCTTCTTTGGCGTCATGGTCTTCACTTGAACGCAAACCCCGCGGCGTTGGGGGCATTGCTCCAGATCCTTGTTCTTCTTGATCGGGGGCAGCGGTGTTCGCGGTTTCTTAATCAACTGGTTGATCGTCGGCATCAGCAACCTTTTCTGGCAAATAAAGCACTCCGGCGAGCCTCCTCGCCGCAGAGAGTCGAGCAATATAGCTTCAAGTATGCGGTCTTTGCAAGTGTGTGCGTTGTATAAAAATTTGGACCATCGGTGTAAAAAGTCCTTTGAAGTTTGCCTTAACGGCTCAATCGGCATACAAACGGTTACCTATGCGCCACGCATCGCTGCTTTTCATACTAGTCGTACTTTCCCTGACAACCCTCGCCTGCAACCGCCAGCCACCCCCGCCGCCGATGCAAATCCCGGAGGTTTCGGTGATGAAACCGCTGCGGCAGGAAGTAACCAATTATCTTTATTTTAACGGGACCACCCGTGGCGTAAAGCAGACCGAAGTCCGTCCGCGCGTGGCGGGCTATCTGGAACGCATCCTGTTCAAGGCCGACACGCAGGTAAAAGCCGGCGAATTGCTGTTCGTGATCGATCAGCGACCCTACGCGGTCGAAGTCGAACGCACCCAGGCCGAGTTGGCGGGCAAAAAAGCGACCGTGCAGAGCACTCTGGCGAATCTGGATCGCGTCAAACGCCTCGTCGCCCAACAGGCGGCCAGCGAACAGGAACTGATCGACCGACAGGCGGCGTACGATCTTGCGGTCGCGGAGCAAGCCGTCGCCGAGGCGCGCCTGAACGAAGCGAAACTCAATCTCGACTTTACTGAAGTCCGCGCCCCGATCGCCGGGCGAGTGAGTCGCAATCTCGTCGATGAGGGCACGCTGCTGCGGGTAAATGAGCCAGTGCTGGCAACGATCGTCAATGACGAAAGCATGTACGTCGATTTTCAGGTGTCCGAAGCCGAGTTTCTGGATTATCTCCGCAAAAACCCCCATGTCCGAGCGGATGCCGCAAAGAAGGATCCGCCACTGATCGTGGTGGAGTTGGGGATGTCGGACGAATCGGGCTTCCCGCACCTCG
>JBGSMH010000340.1:0-7893 GCA_041740275.1 Phycisphaerae bacterium | reverse complement strand
GGGGGGGAAGACTGGCGATTCGTCGCTCGTGACCTTGCCGCCGGGTGTACTCGAGCAGTTGCGCGAGCGCGGGGTCGCGCCGACTGACGATTCGCAGAAGTATGGATACGAGCAGATGCGGTCGAAGGTGGTCGCGATCTGGGACGGGGCGTCGCTGGTCGATTCGATCAAGACCGACTCCGAGACGCCGGCTGCGCTGATCCTGGACAAGACCAACTTCTACGCCGAGATGGGCGGACAGGTCGGCGATGTCGGGCGGATCGTCACCGCGGGCGGTGGATCGTTCGATGTCGATGCCACGCGCGTCGTCGGCGGGTATGTGCTGCATGTCGGCCGGGTGATCAAGAGCGAGATCATCGTCGGCAAGGCTGCCGGCGTGACTGTCGGGATGGCCCGCGTCGCGACCCAGCAGAACCACACCGCCACCCATCTGGCGAACTGGGCATTGCGCGAAGTGCTCGGCGAAGGCGTGCAGCAAAAGGGGTCGCTGGTCGATCCGGCCAAGCTGCGCTTCGACTTCTCGCACGGCAAGAGCATGACCGAAGAAGAGATTGCCAAGGTCGAGTCGCTGACCAATGAGCAGATCGCCAAGAAGCAGGATGTGTATTGTCAGGAATCGCCGCAGGAGCAGGCGCTGAAGATCAACGGGCTTCGTGCAGTATTCGGTGAGAAGTATCCGCCGATGGTGCGTGTGGTGTCGATCGGGGCGAAGGTGGAGGACTTGATCCAGAATCCCGACAAGCCCGACTGGCGTCAATACTCCGTCGAGTTCTGCGGCGGGACGCACGTACCGAATACGAGCGAGATCGGCAACTTTGTGATCACCAGCGAAGAAAGCGTGAGCAAAGGCATCCGCCGAATTGTCGCGCTCTCGGGCGAAGCCGCAACCGCTGCGAGCGAGATCGCCGCTAAGCTAGACGCCGAAATCGCAGAAGCGCGCAAAGCCGCTGAAGCCGATCTGCCCACGCTGATCACCGCGTTACAGCGTAACGCCGCTGTCGATAACGTCCCACTTCGCGCCAAACGCCGCGTGCAGGCGGCGGTTGTGGAGTTGCAGGGAAAGTTGAAGGCGTGGGAAAAGCAGCAGAAGAAGCAGGACGCCGTCGCGATCGACGCCGCCGCGGTTGCACAGACGCTGGTCGAACAGTCCGGCGGCAAGGCGATCGTCGCGCAGATCGAGAACGCGACGGAAGACCAATTGCGATCCGTCCTCGATTCGATCAAGGCCCGCCAGCCCAGTTTCGCGGCGATGCTGGCATCGGGCGCGGGTGAAAAATTGACGCTGATCGCATCGGTCAGCGACGACCTGATCGCCAAAGGCCTCAAGGCCGGTGACTGGGTGAAAGAGGCCGCCAAAGCCGCAGGCGGCGGCGGGGGCGGGCGACCGAACCACGCCCAGGGATCGGGCAAAGATCCATCGAAGATCAACGACGCACTGGACCGTGCCCGCGCGGTCGCCAGCAGCATATAAAGGAATCGACATGACGCCGCCCAAACGCATCGAGATCGCTCGCTTACCCCAGAACAAGCGGTTTGCCATCACCACCAGTTGGGACGACGGCGTGATCGAGGATCGGCGGCTGATCGCGTTCATGAACGAGCATGGGTTGAAGGGGACGTTCAACCTCAACAGCGGTTCGTTGAACAGGCCCGGCCGCGATCGGATTGAGAATAAGATCGATGCCAGTGAGGTCGCGTCGCTTTACGCGGGTCACGAGGTCGCGATTCACACCGTCACGCACCCGCATTTGCCGATGCTTGATGCGTCGTCGGTGGCGTTGGAGGTGCTGGAGGATCGTAAGGCGCTGGAGGATCTGGTCGGGTATCCGGTGCGCGGGATGGCGTACCCGTTCGGGACGTATTCTCAGAAGGTGATCGAGATCCTGCGGTCGTTGGGGATCGTGTATGCGCGAACGGTCGAGCGGGCGGAACCGTGTTTCCCGCCGAAGGAGCCGCTCGCTTGGCCAGCGACGGCGCACATGTTCACGCGAGAGCCGGACGATATCGCAACCCGATTCAGCAAGATGCTTGAGCACCCGCATGCCCGCGGCGTCTACTTCATCTGGGGCCACACCTACGAGTTCGCCCGACCTGCCGACCGCTGGGCGGAAATGGAGACGCTCTTTGCACCGCTGGCGGGGCACGATTGCGTCTGGTACTGCACCAACATCGAGTTGTTCGATTACGAAACCGCGCGACAACGCGTGGTGATTGCCGCCAACAAATTGAGCGCGTACAACCCCAGCGCGATCTCCGTCACCCTGATCGTGGATGGCCGACTGGTCGAAGCGATGCCGGGCAAAGTGGTGTCGCTGGCGTCGTAAGGTGCGTGGCTAGGCGCCAAAGCGTTTGACGATGATCGTGTCGTTTTGCCCGCCGAAACCAAAGCTGTTGCTCATCGCGACATTCACCACCGCTTTTCGGGCCTGATTCGGAACATAATCCAGATCACACTCCGGATCAGGATTTTCCATGTTCATCGTCGGTGGCAGGATGTTGTCGCGGATCGCCAGCACGCAGGTGATCAATTCCACCGACCCGGCGGCGGCGATGAGGTGGCCCATCATGCTCTTGATGCTGCTGACCGGCACGTTCTTCGCCTGATCGCCAAAGACTTGTTTGATCGCGTGCGTCTCGTTTCCATCATTTTCCCGCGTGCCGGTCCCGTGTGCGTTGATGTATTGCACATCGGCGGGGGTGAGGCTGGCATCCTTGAGTGCTTCGGTCATCGCCACCACCGCGCCGGTCCCTTCGGGGTGTTGATCGGTGATGCGAAACGCGTCGGCGGTCGAGCCGTAGCCGACAACCTCTGCCAGAATCGTCGCGCCGCGTTTCTGGGCGTGTTCCAGCGTCTCCAAAATGACCACGCCCGAACCTTCGCCAAGCACGAAACCGCCGCGATTGTTATCAAACGGTCTTGAGGCGGCCGGGGGGTTGTCGTTGGCGGTTGAGAGTGCGGTCAGGCGATTGAAGCCGGTCACGCCAAAGGGGTGGATCATCGAATGCGCCCCGCCGGAGATCATGACATCCGCATCACCTCGGCGGAGGATTTCGGTCGCTTCGCCGATCGCCTGGGTCGATGCCGCACAGGCGGTGAGGCAATTCAGCGCCGGTCCGCGCGCACCGGTCAACATCGCCAGATGCGGCAGGGCGGCATTGGGCTCCTGCTCGATCTCGCGCACAACATCCATCAACGCCCCCGCAGAGGCGGCCCACTGAACGGTGTTCAGCGCGTTCTTTTCGGCGTCCCAACTCGCCAGCGCCGCCCGCGTGTAGGCGTTGAAATCCAGCGAACCCTCGCCGGATGCGAAATAGATTCCCACGCGATCCAAATCCAGTTCGGACGATGCGAGCTTGGACATCTCCCAAGCCTGCCCACACGCCGCCAGCGCAAATTGCGTGCTACGCCCCGCGCCCGCGTGCTTGCCCGCAGCGTCCTTCAAATGCTCCGCGAGTGAAAAGCATTTGACCTCGGCGCTGATGCGGGTGGGGAAGGTGCCAGCGTCAAAGATCGACGTAAAATCGATCCCCGAATCTCCCGCCAGCAATTTCTTCCACACCGGCTCGACCGCCTGACCCATCGGGGTGATCCAACCGATACCTGTGATGACGACTCTGTTCATGGTTTGGATTTACTCCGAAGACATCAGAAATTGTAGCCGTTCTTCTCAGACGCACTGCGCCCGGAAGTCACCAGCAAAAGTACGCCGATACCCGACATCACAAATCCCACGCGGTACGCGGTGGCCGCCCCGTATTCTCCACCAATTTGCACATGAACGATATCACCGTTAGGGAGAATCTGATCTTCAAACTGCGGACGGTGCATCCAACCAATCGTCGCCAATAGCCCGCCCGCGACAAGCACGACCAGTGCACCTGTCAACCTCAGCCAAGGCGGAAGATCTAAGTATGCGTCAAACATGTTGATCGACATCAAACTGCCCTAAACACCAACGCCGCATTCTGTCCGCCGAGGGAGTAGACGCTGGTGACCGCAATGTTGACGGGCTGCTCACGGACGGCGGGGCTGACATTCAGTTTTTTGCCGCCGGCCACATTCTCGGTCCCGAGCGACGCGGGCACTTTCCCATTGGCGATGCTCAGCACCGCCGTCGCCGCATCGACCCCGCACCCGGCACACAAATGCGTCGTCTGGGGCTTGATCGCCGCCGTCGCGATCCTGCCCAGATCAGCACCAAGCGCCTTCTGCAAGCCGTTGAGTTCGGCCTGATCGTGTGACGCGATGCCCAATCCGTGCGGGATCAACAGATCGACGGCATCGGTCGAGAGTTTGGCATCTTTCAACGCGTTCTCGATCGCCTTGGCGTAGCTGTGGCCGGTCGGGTCGGGTTCGGTGACGCTGTAGGCGTCCTGGCTGGCTGCAAAGCCGACCAGCTCTGCATAGATCTTCGCACCGCGCGACTTGGCGTGTTCGTATTCTTCCAAAATGAGAAGCCCTCCACCTTCGCCGAGCACGGTCCCGGCGGCGAGCGTGTCGAACGGTCGGATGGCGTTTTGCGGGTCATCGTTGTGCTTGGTGTTCAGACGATTGAGCAGTTGATGCCGCATCATGCCC
Organism: Phycisphaerae bacterium; assembly: GCA_041740275.1. GTDB lineage: Bacteria > Planctomycetota > Phycisphaerae > Tepidisphaerales > Tepidisphaeraceae > BPJO01. The sequence goes on along the minus strand of JBGSMH010000340.1, from coordinate 3,314 downwards.
ATCGGGTTCATGCGCGATTCGGCCCCGCCGCAGATCGCGTAGTCGGCCTTGCCGCGCTGGATGGTGCGAAACGCCTCTCCGATCGCCAGGTGGCCTGATGCGTCGGCACAAGTGATCGTGTTACTCGGGCCCATCAGCCCGTGGATGATTGTCACATGGCACGCGAGCATGTTGGGCAGATATTTCAGCAACCAAAGCGGTGTGAGTTGCTGCATCCCCTCGCCCCCCCATTTGGTCAGATCGAGCGTCTCGCCATCGCGCGCGGTGTGCATCGCGCCGGTGAGTTCGTTCAAGTCGGCACTGATCAATCCAGCGCCGATGTTACAGCCAAACCGCGCCCCGTTGATCTCTGCGGGTGTCGCATAGGCTTGCGACTTCAGCCCCGCATCCTTGAACGCATCGTCGGCGGCGATCACCGCAAGCTCGATATCGCGCGCCATCACCTTGGTGGCTTTACGGTAGCTCTTGGGAACGTAGTCGCCGATCTTATAGTCGGGGACTTCGCCTCCCAGATGACAGGCGAATCCGGTTGCATCCATCGACGCGATCGGGCGAACGCCCCTCTGCCCGGCCAGCAGATTGTCCCAATAATCCTTCGCGCCGATGCCGATCGGCGAAACGATCCCAATGCCTGTGACGACGACGCGTTTCATGTAGGACGCCAAGACTATCGCTGCGGGCGATCACTGGCAAGAAACGGGCGAGGACGCCAATCGCGAATCCGGATCAACCGAAGGCAATGACGACAAGCTAGCCTCTGTAACTTTCGTCCACTTTATTCCATGTATCGTCGATCGGTTCCAGCGAAAAGGCTTTGTCATCCACCGCCTGGTTGGTGCGGATGTTGGTCAGTTCAACGCGGGTGAGGTTGGTGGCGTTCTTGTCCAGCGTCTCGACCTCGACCGGCCAACCGTCTTTGTCGACGCCAACCAACACGCTGGAAAACTTATCAGCGATCGGCCGGTCCTTCTTGGGGATCAGTTCGATATAAGTCAGCCCCGGCGTGGGTTTTTCGGCTTTACCGGCTTTGACCTCAAACTCCTTCTTTACTTCTTCAGGCGGCTGACCGATCGGAAGCGGGAACGGGCCCTGGCCGAGCTTGAACAGGTCGAGCTTTTCACCCGGTTTGCCGATGATGCGCGTCGTCTGCTTCTTGGCAGCGTAGTCGCGTTCGACCAGTTTGGTCCCGTCAATCAGATATTCCTTACGCGCTTCCTCAACCCGTTTTCCCCGTTCCCGGCGGGTGAAAGTGGCGCGGACGCGTGTGTCGCCCTCAGGCAATCGATTGAAAACCAGCGTGCCGATGCGCGTGTCCGGGTCATCGCCCAGACTCGCATCCTGCGTGCTTAGCCGTACATCAGCGGCGAGGGTTTGCAGATCCTTGCCGCGTTCGTGCAGTTTGACCAGCACATCGTCCACCGACGCCATCGCCGATGCCGCGTTGAAGCCAACCAATAGCAAGATAAAACAAATCTCTCGTCGCATTCGCAATCCTCTTCTGACCATAAACTCAAGCCGACACGCCTATTAGACACGTTCCTAGACACCTTCGCTGTGCAGCCGTTTGAGCAAATCCCACAACTGCCCCAGATCCCGCACCACAATATCCGGCACCGCATCAAACGGCCGCGTACGGTCATAGCTTAACCAAACCCCCGTCATCCCCGCAGCGTTGGCGGCCTCGATATCGTATTTCCAGTCCCCGACCATCCATGTCTGATCCTTGCTGACCCCGAGCTTTTCACACGCCAGCAGCAGGGGGGATGGATCCGGCTTGTATTTCTCATCCTCCCGAGTGATCGCGATGTCAAAATGCAGCCCGTGGCGATCAAAAACCGTCCGAACGCTCTGCTTCGTGTTGCGCGTGATCAACGCACGACCGATCCGGTTTGTATCCAACCAATGAAGGAGTGCTTCGCACCCGTCGTTTAGCTCCGACCGGCTTGCGGCGGCGTGCTCGTGCGTGTGCAATGCCTGCTCGACCCGCGTGCGGTCGGCAGGAGACATCCGGGACATGGCTTCGAGAAAGCCCTCCGCCGGTCCGACGCCCAGTTCGGCGCGGAGATGTCCCCAGTCGATACGCTCCTGGGTGAGCGTGCCGTCCATGTCGAAAAGGATCGCAGCGGGTAAGATCATCGGTACGCCCAAGCATACGGAAAGCGACTGCGGATGCACGCCATGTCAAAAACGCCCACCCATCGACCCGACATCCGCAACCTGCCGGTCGCGTTGTTGCTGATCATGTGCGTTTTCTCGGTCGGCTGGTCGCAGCCACAATCCCCTTACCGTCGCGCGATCGAAGTCGCACTCGAAGCCAAACAAATCGACGGCGATGAAACCGTGCAAGTCTCGCTCCTGATGCCCGGTCTCGCCAGCAAAGACGCCGCCGACGTGCGCGTCGTCGCTGAGGACGGCACGCTCGTGCCCATGACCATCGTCCGCGACGGCCGCGCCGATGACCGCGTCATCCTCGTCTTCAATCCCATCAAGAATAAGAGCAAATACTTCGCTTACTGGGGCGGCAAAGACGCTGATAAGGACGCCGGCAAACCCGCTCCCCCGGCGAACATCACCTCAGGCCTGCTCGTTGAAACCAAACGCGCCCCCGATGGCCCGAACGACTCGATCAAACAATTACAGGCCCGCTACGATCGCGCTGGCGACGTGCTCGGACGCGGGATGATCGACCGCCTCTTCGTCGGCCATCAACCCGCGGGCATTGACGGGGCGACCATCTCCAAAGTCACCGGCACACTCTTCGCCCCCATCGACGGCGAATACCAGTTCGCACTCAGTGCCGACGACCGGGGCGGCATCCGACTCGACGGCAAAGACCTCGTCTTCGCACCCGGCTTCCCCGACGACATCCGCTTCAACACCAAGATCACCCTCAAACGCGGCCTGCACGCGGTCGAGTATTTCCACCTCGACACCGGCGGCGACTGGCGCGTCTCCCTCGGCTGGCGACGACCCGACACCGCACAGGTTGATCCGATCAGCGGCGATGCCTTTGGACGATTCGCCCGCGCCAAAGTCGGCGTCCTCGAACAGCAAAAATCCCCCGTCTCGGCTGACTTTGAAGCCAGTTGGATGGGCGAGTGCATCGTCGCCGAGCGATCCACCTATCGCGTTCGCTTCGACGCGATATACCCGCTCAAAAGCACCAACATCCGCGCCAACTGGTCCTTCGGCGATGGTCAATCCGCAAGCGGCACCAAGGTCGAACACGTCTTTCTCTCGCCCGGCGTCTATGAAATCACGCTAGACCTCAAGACCACGCAGGGCGGCGAAAAACGCACCTTCCGGCTCGATAT
>JBGSMH010000339.1:0-15006 GCA_041740275.1 Phycisphaerae bacterium | reverse complement strand
GCTGACGCTGGCTCGACTGGCGATCGAAGATGTTCAAGGTCAGGCGATCCGCAGCGAGGAAACGATCACGTTTTTTGGTCAACCGCGCGACGCCGATATCGATTTTGATGTGGCCGACAACGCGCTTCCCCGAGCGATCGTCGCCACCGGCACACAGCCGCCGCGCGTGAGCATGTACCCGTTTCGCGTCAGCGGCGTGTCGGCCAGCACGGGCAACTACGCCAGCGTCTGGAAGATCCGCTCGCAACGTACCGACGAAAAATCCGCCCTGGATGCCCGACTTCGATTTGGCTCCGACGGTGCAAAACTTAATATCCGCTCCGATCGCGACGCCCCGCTGTCGGCGGCACGTCTGCTGTATGCCGGCAGCGTACTCAGCGTCGGCAAGATCGATGCGGGCGAACAATCCGTCACGGTCGCCGCCCGCAATCCGATGGGCGACTGGACCGAAGGCGGCCAGTTGATCGCCGATGAACAATCGAAACTGCGGACCGACATCCTGCTTCGCGCCGAATCCCGCCAAGACCCAGTGATCGGCCGGATGCGGCTATCGCTCGAACCGCGTCTGATCGCGTTCTCTGACAAAAACGATTCGAGCGTATCCGTCGATAGTGCGATGAGCGTGCGAAGTCAGACGCTGGTCCGGACGCCGATCACAATCGAGCCGTCCGAAATCGGAGCGCCGGTGCGAGTTGATCCTGGCTTTACGCAGTTGCGTCGGGACATGGCGATCTCACTGCCCTATCGCGCCGAGGCCGAATCATGGGCCGATGCCTCGCAAGGCGGGCCGTGGCTGGTCGCGATCGCGGCCCCGCAGGAGATCGGCAAGATCGATCCCAAACAGTTGACGCTCAACCTCGATCTTCGCGCCACCGGTTTCAATTTCACGATCCAACGCGGGCAGGTCGCCAATGGAATCGTCCAGGAGAGCCCCAATGCCGAAACGATCCTGAAGTGGGACAACACCGATGGCGCCAAGAACGTGACGATCGATCTGACGCCCGCCGACGTGGATGCCAATGGCTGGGTGTGGTTGCGGATCACCGCAGATGCTGCTGTTGTCGGTGAGTCGCTGATCGGATCCATCGCCGGGACGAGCGGACAGGCGGGATTGAACAACTGGCGGATGCTGCGGTTTGACGCCACGCTGAGCGGCACCGTTGCCGGCGCGCCCCAACCGGTCATTGAGACATGGAAAGAAGCCGTCGCACTCAATGCCGCACCCCGACGTCCGGCACCCAAACCCGAGCCTAAGAAACCCCCGACGCCCAAGAAATAATCCTTTCGATCCTGACGAGAAATACATGATTACTGACGCCCAACCGATCCTTCGCACCGAAGCCCTCACCCGCAAATACGGGGATCATGTGGCTTTGAACAATCTGACGCTCAACATCCGCCCGGGCGAGGTCTTTGCGTATATTGGCCCGAACGGGTCGGGCAAGACGACGACTTTCCGCATTCTTTGCGGCCTGCTCGATCCGACGTCCGGCCAGGCCTTTATCGACGGCAAGGATGTCACTGGCAACAAAGACCTGATCAAGCAACTGGTCGGCTATCTGCCGGATAATTTTGGCGTGTACCCGACGTTGCGCGTGTGGGAATACCTCGATTTCTTCGCCGCCGCGTACAAAATCCCCAAGAAGCAAAGGCCCGAGCGGATCGAAACGTGTTTGCAGATCGCCAACGCGCATGAGTTTAAGGACAAGTTCATGGGCGCGTTGTCGCGCGGGATGAAACAGCGTGCGGGGATCGCCAAGACGCTTTTGCACGATCCGAAGGTCATCATTCTGGACGAACCGGCCGCCACGCTCGATCCGCGGGCGCGGGTGCAGATGCGAGGACTATTGCGCGATCTGGCGAAGCTGGGCAAAGCGGTGTTGGTCAGCAGCCATATCCTGCCAGAGCTTGCGGATGTCGCCGACACCGTGGGGATTTTGTCCAAGGGTAATCTGGTGGTGAACGGTTCGGTGCAGGATGTGCTGCGTCAGGTTCGCGCCAAGAAGCTGATCGAGATCGCCGTACTGAAACACACGCCGGCCGCCCGAGAAGTGCTGGCTAATGCGCCGGGTGAATGGACCGAAATCCCCTCCGACCAAAACGACGGCAAATTGCGGTACGAGGTCAACGCCGACGAAGCCCAACTGGCGCAGTCACTGCTTGAGCTGCTGAAAAAAGGCGTCCCGGTCAGCAACTTTGCCGAGGTGCATGCCGATCTGGAAGACGCGTTTATGTCGCTGACCAAGTAACGAAGCGTCGACTCATATTCCTACATCTCTCGATCGACTGCCGCCGCAACCCTGCGGATGCTGGTCATCATTGCTGCGAATTGTGCCGGGGTGAGGCTTTGCGCCCCATCGGTCATCGCGTGCTCGGGGTCGGCGTGGGTTTCGACGATCAACCCGTCACACCCCGCCGCCACGCTGGCGCGGCACATTGGATCGACCAGGTAATTCTTCCCCGTCCCATGACTCGGATCGACCACCACCGGCAGGTGCGTCACCCGCTGAAGCGCCGGCACGATCGCCAGCGGGAGCGTATTGCGAACGTACTCTTCGAACGTACGAATCCCACGCTCACACAGGATCACATTGTTGTTCCCCCGCGCCATCACATACTCGGCCGCCAGCAAAAACTCTTCCATCGTGGCGCATAATCCTCGTTTGAGCAGCACGGTCTTGCTCGATTCGCCGACGCGCGACAGCAGGTTGAAGTTCTGCATGTTCCGCGCCCCGATCTGCAACACATCGGCGTATTCACAAACCAAATCGACCTGATCGATGCTCATCACCTCGGTGACGATCGCCAGTCCCGTCCGCTCGCGCGCCGCGGCCAGACATTTGAGGCCTTCTTCGCCCATGCCTTGGAAGCTGTAGGGATTGGTGCGTGGTTTGAACGCCCCGCCGCGCAGGCCGACGGCACCGGCGTCTTTCATCTGGATCGCAATCTCGACCATCTGCTGCTTGGATTCCACAGAGCACGGCCCGGCGATGACCCCGATCTTCTTCCCGCCGATCGTCGCACCATTGCCAAGTGGGATCTGCGAGCGTTCCTGCCTCACCTCGCGCGATGCCATCTTGTAAGGTGCCAGGATCGGGATGACTTTGTCCACACCCTCAAGCATTTCCAGCGGCCCCTTGTCTTTGAATCGGTCGTGGCCGATGCACGCGACCACGGTTCGCTCCTCGCCGACGATGACCTGTTCTTTCAGTCCCATTTCTTTCACCAGGCCGATGACATGATCGACCTGCTCCTGTGTTGACCCGCATTTCATCACCACGATCACGGCACACCTCCAAGGCTTGTCCCATCAAACGAAAACAGCCCCGGGACATCGGTCCCGAGGCTTGGTTGACTGTTCACTTAACGTGTTAGTCGCGTTTGCTCAGGACGTGGCTTGGCAGGCCGCAAAATAAGATGCGGTAAACCAATAGCGGGTCTGAGCGATGACGATCGACATTACTGAAATAAAGATAGCGTGGAATCGGGTGTAGTCAAATCAGGTTCGGGGCAAATCAAGAGGACCGCCTATCGAGGCGTCACCACCACACCGGCGCGTCAGCCCGCTGCATGTCAGATCGGCAGACGGCGATTTGACTTAATCAAAAGAGTATAAAATCCGCTTCATTTGCCGACGATTATTCGGGTCCGAGTAAAAGAGGGGATTCGGGATTGAAACGGACGTCGACGAGATGGGCAGCGCAGAAATGGCGCGTTGCAGAATTCTTTTTGGGGCGCGCAAAGCATTCTGCGCGCTCTGAAAAGAATTCTGCGCGCCCTGAAAAGAATTCTGCGCGCCTTGAAAAGAACTCTGCGCGCCCTGAAAAGCATTCTGCGCACCTTGAAAAGAATTCCGCGCGCTCTGAAAAGCATTCTGCGCACTCTGCAAAGAATTCTGCGCACCCTGAAAAGAATTCTGTGCACCCTGAAAAGAATTCTGTGCACTCTGCAAAGCATTCTGCGAGGTCTGCAAAGAACTCTGCGCGCTCTGCAAAGTATTCTGCAAGGTCTGCAAAGCATTCGGCAAACCTTGCAGAATTCTCTTCAGCGTTCAAAAAGTGCGTTACCCGCCCCGCTGCCAACCTCCCCCTAACCGCTCGCAGCAAGTTCCCGTTCGCTATTAAGAACGGATTCGTTGACTTCCCGGCCATTCTTGCGAGCATTCATGCACCCTGCGGGGGTGTTCTCTGCACGGAGAAGTTACAGAATTCGGTGTTATGCCCACTTACCGCCGTTATATCGTCCTCGCCTTAGCGATGAGCTGCGTCGTCGGGTGTCGCACTCCATCATCGACACCGACGCCATCGACTGCGCCCGCCGAGGGCGTCGTGCAGAATGACGCGCACCCGGCCGGGTATTTAGATGTGGCCGAAGCGGTATTTCGCCACCAGTTTGATCCCAACGCGTCCGGCCGACAGCGCGATGTCGACTACTTCTTCATCTCAGTTGAAAACAACGATCCGCCGAAGGCTCTGCTGGCGAGGTTTGCGAATCACACGCCCCGCGTGCTTCCTGCTTCTCTGGCGACCTCCTCCGCGATCGAGGGTGTCAAGCACAAGGAGTTGGGCGGTCGCGGATTGATCTTTCGCTTCGCGTCGATCAAGTGGATCGACGCAGATACCGCAGAAGTGTATGGCGGCTATCGCGAGTCAGGCCTTTCCGGTGCCGGCAACGTGTATAGAGTGGAACGGCGCGATGGCAAATGGTCCGTCACGAAGGTCGAGTTGAAGTGGGTGACCTAGTCTCGCACGGGAGATGGCGGGATTTCATCCCCGCCCTACGCGGGATCAAACCATCCGTTTGAATTCAGTGGGCAGTAGGCAGGGAAAGTCGCCCCTACTTTGACTGCTAAGACCGGACTAGTTGACTTTTCGGCCATTCTTGCGAGCGTTCACACACCCGACAGAGGTGTTCTCTGCACGGGAGAGTTATACAATACGAAGGCATGCCACTTCCTATGCTCCCAGATTTCCAGCTACCCGTCGCGGAGGATGATAGTGACCGAAAGCTCCTGTCGGACGTCGCGCAACATGGCTGGCACGTTCCCCATGTTCTGGCCGACGAGAGTGGTCCAAGCTTCACGTTTTCCGTCGGTTTTTACTTGAAGTTTGGCCACCCAGAGATTTTGGTAATGGGGCTATCGCAACCCGTGGCACACAAGCTAATCAATCTCATCGGTTGCCATTTAATGGCGGGCCGAGTCTTCCGGCCACGTGAGCGCATAGAGGACTTGGCAGACGGGTTTGCGTGCAGTGTCATTCCCATCGCGATAGAGCATTATCAAGAGTATCTTGGCTACTGCATTTGGTTCTATCGTAGCCTGGAGCAGCCGTTCCCCGCTCTTCAGCTTATCTGGCCGGATAAGCAAGGCAGGTTTCCGTGGGAAGGCAACTACGACCAGAGTTTTTTCAGGTTTCAGAAGTTGCTCGACGTGGCCTAACCAACCAACTACGAATCCCGCGTCAAGCGCAAAGGTCTAGCGCGGGAGCATTTTGCACCGGTCGTTACCTTCTTAAGACGCATTACACCAAACCCTAAGCCTTAATCACTCTCCGCCGATCCGTGTTCATCCGGTCTGCATCCGTGCAATCTGTGTACTATTTGAGTGGGCGGTCGGCAGTGGGCAGTGGGCAGGAAAGACACACTATTCTCCGCCCCGGCATCGGATTGGGCAAACCTGACTGATTTGCGGTAGGATCGACCATTGCGATGTCGTTAACGCTGCAATTACTGGCGGTTCCATTTCTCATCGGGATCAGTGCGTTCTTTGTGATCGCTGAATATGCTTTGGTGGCGGTGCGGTCGGGGCAGATCGAAGAACTGCGAAAACGACGCCCGGGACCGGCGGCGGCGCTGCGAAAACTTAAAGACCGAATGGGCAGCACCATCGGCACCATCCAAATCTGCATCACCCTCATGAATCTGATGCTCGGTTCCATCGGCGAACCGGCGATGACCCGAGTGATCCAGATGGTCTTCGTGGGATTGCCCGATACCCCGTTGGTACGCGGGGTTTCGATCACGCTCAGCTTCATCATCGTCACCCTGCTGACGGTTGTGCTCAGCGAACTGGTCCCCAAAGCGATCACACTCCAATACACCGTGGTCCTGGCGACGCTGATCGCCCGGCCGATCCTGCTGATTCAGCGGGCATTGCGGCCACTGGTGTGGATCATGGATACCAGTGCCAACATCACCACCCGGCTGATGGGCCTGGGCAATGTGAACATCGAAGATACGTCGGTGACGGTGGAGGAACTGCAACACATCACCGCCGACGCTGCGGCGCAGGGGAATCTGACGCTGCGCGAGCGGACGTTGATATTGAATAGTCTGACGCTCGGACGTCGCACCGCCGCCGAGATCATGGTGCCGCGCGTGCGGGTGAGCTATCTGGATGTGCAGCGAACGATGGCGGAGAACAAGGCGGCGATCAGCAGCTACCTGTTCAGCCGAATGCCGCTGTGCGATGGCGGGATGGATAACGTCATCGGGATCGTCTACACGAAGGAGTTTTTGACTGCGGTTGAAGAGACCGAAGGCGATTCCAGCGTGCTGCTGCTGATCGCGCGGCCGCCGGTGTTTGCACCGGTGACGATCCCGATGGATCGGCTGTTGGCGCGATTCCATGATGACAAGACGCACCTGATGTTTCTGGTCGATGAGCATGGCGGGGTGCAGGGGATCGTCACGCTGACGGATGTGGTCAACGAACTGGTCGGCCCGATGCACGAGGGGGATGATGCACGGATACTGTCGCGTAGCGGGACGGAGCTGATCGTCCGCGGCGAGATGCCGATCGCCCATCTTGCGGATCACATGCACAGGCCGGACTGGCGACCAGACGCCAGCGCCCGCAGTGTGGGCGGTTTGCTGATCGAGACAATGGGCCGTGTTCCCAAGACCGGCGAAATGGCAGTGGTGGATGGGGTGAAGATGATCGCGCACAAGTCCAGTGGCCGGAGTGTGGAGCAGGTGAAGGTGTTGCTGGAACCGGTCGCGGTTGAGCCGACGCTTCCGCCGGAGTGAAATGGGATTGCGGGCACTAATGGGGGCAGGCGATCAGTACATTGCCCAGCCGATGACGCAGACGGTCGTGATGATCAGAATCAGGACGATGACGATCTTGATACCGGTGAGCCAGTCCCATTGTCGGCGCGAACCTCTACGAAGCTGTCGGTAGACGTGCCGGTCCGGCCGATACGCGCGTCGATCGGCAACGGGTCGCGGGGATTTTGTCGCGCCACGTCGCATCAACCCAGCTTCGCCTTGAGTCGTTCCTGAACCAGTTTGGCGTTCATGCCTTTGGCGCTTTTCATGACCATGCCGACGAGGGAGCCCATGGCCGATAGTTTGCCGGATTGGTAGTCGGTCAGGGATTTGGGTTGGGTCGCCAGCACGGCGTCGATCGCGGCATCGACCGCGCCAGTGTCGGTCGTCTGAACCAGACCCAGTTTGTTGGCGATATCCTGGATCGTAGTTGCTGAATCAACCCCGCCGGTGTCGGACAGGAGCGCGTCGAGGATCTTTTTGGTCACTTCCTTGGACGCCGCGACCTGGCCGGCTTCGATCAGCTTGCCGATTTGCGAGAGGTGATCGGGGGTGACGCCCAGAGCGGTGACTTTGCGGGCGCGCTCGTTGCTCATTTCGCGGAGGGCTTCCATGAGGGTGGCGGCGCGTTTGGGGGCGATGCCGGTGTTGACGATCTGCTCGAAAAAATCCCCCGCCGCTTTATCCGCCGCCAGTGCAGCGGCGTCGGGGTGGTTCAGACCCAGCGCGCTCATGTAGCGTTCCCGCCGGGCGCTGGGTAACTCACCAACCTGGGACTTGAGTTCGGTCAGCCAGGCGTCATCGACCTCAACAGGCATCAGATCGGGGTCGGGGAAATAGCGATAGTCGTGGGCGTCTTCCTTATCACGCTGATGGAACGTCTCCTGCTTGGGATCATCCCAGCCGTAAGTGCTTTTGCGGCCAAGGCTTCCGGTCTCTTCCCACTGTTTGATCTGCCGCTGCACCTCGTACGCGGTGGCGCGTTCCAAAACGGAAAAACTATTGAGATTCTTGATCTCGGTGATGGCGGTCTTGTGGACCGCACCGTCCTGATCGGTGATGTGAACGTTGATATTGGGCTCAAACCGCATGTGACCCAGTTGCATCTGGCCTTCAGAAACGCCCAGATACTGCACCAGCCGCTGCAATTCCTGAGCGAACGCGGACACCGATTTGGGGGAATCAAAGTCCGGCTCGGTCACGACTTCCAGCAAAGGCGTACCGGCGCGATTGAGATCGACGATCGAAAAATCGATCGCATACCCGCCTGGCGCATCGTGCAGCAGTTTGCCGGCATCTTCCTCCAGATGGGCGCGTCGGATGCGGACCGACTTGGTGCCTTCATCGGTATTGAACTCAAACACGCCCTCGCAGCAGAGCGGCAGGTCGTACTGGCTGATCTGATAATTCTTCGGTAAGTCTGGGTAGTAATAGGACTTACGATCCCATTTAGTGAAAGTGGCGATGCGACAGCCCAACGCCAGGCCAGCTTTGATGGCGTATTCGACCGCGGTTTTGTTCATGACCGGCAGGACGCCGGGGAAACCCATGATTTGCTCATCGACTGCGGTATTGGGTTCCGGTGGCGTTTCACCGGCGCGCAGGGCACCGGATGCGTTGGCGACGCCGGTGAACATTTTGGTCTTTGTCGCGAGTTGGACGTGGATTTCCAGCCCGACCAGCACCTTGTACGATACACATTTTCGCTCTGGCATAGGCTCAAGAGTATAGGGATCGACGCGACTTTGCGTAAGATGTCAACATGATGGACTTGCTCGCGGCAAAATCAGAAACGTCAGACCTGTTTATCCCGACGCTCATTGTGCTGGTGGTGATCGCCGGGCTGATTGGCGCGATCGCGGTGGTTCGCCGCAAGATACTGGCAGGCAGCGACGATCCGGAGAACGACCCGCTGGCGGGGCTGTCGCTGGCGAACCTGCGAGATCTTGTCAAACAGGGGAAGATGACGCCCGAAGAATTCGATCTGGCCAAGGCCCAGATCGTCGTCCGTACGCAGAAGGCTGCCGAAAAAGCCAAGCCCATTGACAATCCGGCCCCGGAAACCAAGATCGACCCTGAAAAACTCGTTTGATTGCGGTATTTGGCTGTGATTTGTTGTCAACGTTTCTGCCTGCGGATTGTTTGAATAGGGGAGGTGCTATGACTCGGTCCATCTTGATCCTGGTACTGGCGGCTTGCCTGACCCCAATTGCGCTTGCGGCTGAAGAGCCCGAGACGCGCGTCGTCCGGTTCCTCGGACGGGATGGAACGACCCACGATCTGTTTGTCGCCGATGCGATGACTAACGAACGGCTTAGCATTCCCACTGATCCCAATCTCCGGGCCCGAGGCGTACAACTCCCCTCCGATGGAACGCAACTGCTGAAAATCACCATCACCGGCCAGGGACCGGATAGAAAGATCACGAACTTCGCACACTATGCTGCTACGGACATCGAGCAGCAGCCCGACACCTATATCTTTCAATCCGCCGATGTGGATACGGCGGGTGGCAAGAAGACTGTGCTGGTGAAACTGACGCGATTTGAATCTCCGGTCGAAGCCACTTTTGTTCTGGCAGCGGACACCGAGTGGATGCAAAACCGCATCAGCAAGCTTCGACCCGGCACGCCCGTGGCGGCGGCGATGAAACGCCTGAACAAGACCGTCACACTGACCGATATCGACGACGCGCGCCCGGTCGTCCGCGGTTTGTTTGTCAAAGACACGGATCTCCGAGTCGATGGCAAGAAACAAACGGCGGCGATCATCGAGGTAAACGGGGAGTCAAAAACGTATCTGGTCCCCCCCGTCGGCCAAAAGCCCCTGCCCGGCGACGCGGATGTTCAGGCGTTCGTTCGCAAACTCAAACGCGGACAGGCGGTCTGTCTGAACTTCGACAGCGAACGGCCTGAGGTCATTCGCCGGATCGATAACGACCTGATGTACCTGCCCGATCCGCAAGACGGCATCTGTGTGGTCGGTGCGGGCGTGAAGATTGTCGCACGCGTCAACGCAAAAGCCAACGTCAATGTGCGCATCGAACCATCGCCAGTCAGCAATGCTGATCTGGACCTGGCGGCCGGGTTACGCAAATTGTTTCGGGGAGATTTTAATCCAGGCGTAACGCCGGATGGCAAGCCGATCCCCGACACCCGGCCCCAGCTTTCCCAGCAGGAAATGAACGAGATAGGCCGGCTCGTCACCTCTTTCCCGCGCGAAGATGAGGTCCGGGCCGATGCGCGGCTGATCGAACAACATATCCGCCAGTACGTCGCACTCAATGTCGCCCGCAACAACGCCGATATCCGCAAGATTGAGGCCGCGCTAGCGGAGGCGACAATCCAACTCGGCATCAAGTACGGACCCGGCGTCACCGACTCGTATCGCCAGGCAAGGGTGCTCTTAAAAGAAGACGCCCAAAGGATCGAGTCGACGGGCAAGCTCGCCCGCGCCGCCGGGGAGTTTGTTCGATAGGAACTGGGACCATCCTATCAACCGCGTAAATGCGCAAGCGACGGGATGATGTTGATGGCATTGCCGCGCAGTAACCTGGGCAGATCGGATTCGAGTCCGATCGCACTGAGGTTGACCGCGGCGCGTTTCATGCTCATCGCACTGCCGACCAGATGACTGCGATCCGGTGCCCATGCCGCCAGATCTTCCCCGACATCGACCTGCCAGCGTCCGAGCCGATGCTGGCCCACGCCAAGCCCCGCCGCCGCCATCGCGTCGGTGACAACGATGGCTCGATCCGTGCCGACCAGATCCAGGTAATTCTTCAGCGCGAAAAACGGCACATGCACGCCGTCGGCGATGAACGTGGGCACGATCCGTCCGGCCCTGGCCAGAGACAACACGCGCTGCACGATGTTGTCATGTCGATCCATGCCGCGCATCGGACAGCCGTTGCCCAGATGCGTAAAAAGGGTCAGCCCGGCATCAATCGCTTGGGAAAGTTGATCAATTGATGCATCGGTATGTCCCGCCGACACCACCACGCCCAGGCGGGTGAGGTGTTTCGTGACCGCCGCGTTCGGGTCCATCTCGGGAGCGAGTGTGAAGATCGACATCAACCCGCCCGCCGCGTCGAATAATCGGTCGGCGGCGTCGATCGAAGCCTCTCGGATTGCATCGAGTGGATGCGCGCCCCGATACCCGTCGCGTGCGCTCAGAAATGGGCCTTCGACATGAATGCCTTGCACCATCTGCTTTGCGAGCGGATCGCGCCGACTAAATGCCGCAACCGCCTTGACGCGGGCGATCATCCGATCCACCTGATCTGTGATAATCGTCGGAAAAAACGCGGCCACCCCGTCGCGTGACATCGCCTGACACGCTCGATCAAACGCAACGGCATCCAGATCATCGGAGTTGAAATCGACCCCGGCGTACCCGTTGACCTGCAGATCGACATACCCGCCTTTCAACGCCCACCTGCCGCGTTCTTCAGCAGCGACGCTGCGGGTTTGTCCATGAAGATTTCGCACGCAGGATGTTTTGTCAGGATCGATGCCGGAACCGTATTCGTCACCGGACCTTCCAGCGAGTTTTTCACTGCGACGGCTTTGCGCTGATCGGGCACGGTGCAGATAATCACGCCACTTTTCATGATCTGACGCACCGACATGCTGATCGCATGGGTTGGCACATCCGCGAACGTTTTGAACCAACCTTCGCCCATCTGCTGACGGCGGCACGCCTCATCGAGCGCGACGATCAGATACGGCGCATCGGTCTCAAAGTCGGCCGGGGGATCGTTGAATGCCAGGTGCCCGTTTTCGCCGATGCCGACGAATGCCAGATCAATCGACAGTGCGCCGATCAACGATCCGACTTCACGACAAACCTTTTCCGCATCGCGTTCCCCATCCAAATAATGAAACGCCCGCAACGGCAGCGGCAGTTGTTTCTGGAAACGCTCCCACAGATACGCCGTGAAACTGGCCGGGTGGGTGATGGGGATGCCGACGTATTCATCGAGGTGAAACGCCGTCACGCGGTCCCAGCGAATGCCGGGAAGTCGCACCAAAGCCTCCAACATCTCAAACTGACTCGCACCGGTGGCGACGATGATGTTGGCTTCGCCTTTTTTCTCGATCGCCGTGCGAATAATCTGCGCCCCGGTCTCGGCGGCATGTTTGCCGCAGGTGATCTTGTCGTCAAACACATGAATCTTCATCGCGTTGCTCCTGATTTCTGGGGTAGTGGGAATAGGTCATCAATGTCGATGGGCTTGCCGGTGGCGATCGACTCGTTTGCCGCCACGCCCAGCAGAACCGACGCCGCGCCATCGACATGCGTCGCCGCTCGACCGAACGGATCGGCCGGTGGATTGGGGGAAAAAATCTGTTCCAGCATCACCACATCGCCTCCGCCGTGCGCGCCATCGGCGTGTGGGATCGGCACCTCTCGAGGCGATCCGAACATTGGAAACAGCGTCAGCCGCGTCTCTTCGCCACTGGATTGTTGTGTCGCCAGATCGGCGTCGCCGGTTGCGGTCAGGATGTGAGAGCCGTGTTTGCTGTAAAGCTCGATCCGGCCATCGGTTCCGGTGATCGACGCGCGAAAACCCTCCCACGGGCTGTACGCCAGAAGCGAGTAATTGAATATCACGCCATTGCGGTAGCGGGCCGTCGCTGACATCGTGTCGTAGATCGTCACATGATCGCCAAACACATCGCGATCGCGCTGATACCCGCTGTCGGCCAGTGCCGGGCCCGTATAAAGCTGCTGCTGATCGGGATATTCCTCCCACTTGAACCGAAACGGCTCGGCGGGCTTGTTCATCGACCGCCCGACCGGTCCGTAGAACTTCAGATCACCCATCGCAAACACCCGCTGCGGATACGAATCGATCCACCAGTTGATGATGTCAAAATGGTGGGTGGCCTTGTGGACCAACAGCCCGCCGCTCTTGTCGAGTTCCGCATGCCAGCGGCGAAAGTAATCGGCACCGTGCGAGGTATCGAGCACCCAATGCAAGTCGACTGCAAGTGGCCGACCGATCGCGCCCTGCTGAATCAGATCCCGCACCATCGTGGTGTGAGGCGCGTATCGATAATTGAACGACACCCGCAAACGTTTGCCGGTCTGTGCAATCGCGTCAAAGATCGCCCGCACCCCGGCGGCACAGATCGTCATCGGCTTTTCGCAGATCACGTCACAACC
This sequence comes from Phycisphaerae bacterium, assembly GCA_041740275.1. Taxonomy (GTDB): domain Bacteria; phylum Planctomycetota; class Phycisphaerae; order Tepidisphaerales; family Tepidisphaeraceae; genus BPJO01. The sequence continues at coordinate 1,785 of JBGSMH010000339.1, read as the reverse complement.
CGCCCGCATCGCCCGCACGACATAGTCATGATGTGTCGAATCGACCGACGTCACGATCACCACATCCGGCTTTGTCGTTCGGATCATTTCCTCGAACGCATCAACGCTAAACGTCGGCAAAGGCGCGACGCCAAACCTTTCCCCCAGCCGTCGGTTGTGCCACGCCATCCGCGTCGGGCTTACATCACACAGCCCCACAAGCACGCCGTTACCTGCATACGGACCCGCGATCGCGTCGAGAAACATCACCACGCGGCTGCCCGTGCCCACCACCGCGTATCGCGTGCGTGTTGAGACACTACTACTCATCCGCCTGCTCCACTTCACGCCTCATTTGTTCGGGGTTTGAAAATACTGTTCGGCATCCCGCCAGTGGGACCGCATGATGCGAATCTTCTGCTCAATCTGCTCGACGATATGCGAACCTAGCAGAAACGTGTCTTCTGACTCTTCAGCGTTGGCGTGACTGATAATCTCCAGCCCACGTTCGCGAAGCAGGTTAATGGTCTCAGTCGCGTTGTCCAACTCGTCGCGAAGAATGTCATTGAGGATGGCAAGATCCGGATGCCCATTGGTTTCGGCTCTGGCCGGGTTGACTATGGGCGATTGCGACAGGCGATCCTGATTGCGATCGCGGATCAACTGCACCGCAAAAAAGTTGGCGCTGCTGCGAAGCAGACATGCAAAAAGCCTCACCGCACCGGCCATGCGGTGCCAGATCGGTTCGTCGAGTTTTTCCAGTTTATTCGCCACCGCATTGAAGCGCGCCCGCACCGCGTCGACCGCCCAGATGCGTGGATCAAAATCATCGGGCGTCATCCACTCCGGCGACTGCCGCGTGCCATGCACATCGATATAGTCCAGCCGCGCCCGCTCGTGCGACACATTAAACACATGCGGGAGGAAATAATGCTGCTCCTGGTCGCTCAGTAACTGCGGACACACCACCAGCGGCCGATTGATGTAACGAAGCGACACCGCACCATAAATCGGGTGCATTCTCGGCAGTGCAGCCTGCTTGTATTTAATCGCCTCGTGCAACTCGCACATCGCTTCAAAAAGTAGCGTCGCGCGATCGGCACCGACCCACTTTTTACACAACATCTGCGCCCGCTGGTACATCGGAATCACGCCAGACGCCGGCCGGGAGAGGAAATCATCGACGATCTCGATCAAACGTTCGCTGATGTCCAGCGTCTCGTGCGACCGGTCGTAGAACGTGCGCAGGTCCAGGAAGATCGTCCGCAGGTTTCGGCCACGCGCGCGCTGCAGCGTGCTGAGCGTGCCGACCAGATCCAAAATGCCCCGCGCCGGATAACACAGATCGGCACACGATCCGATACTGAGAACCTCGTCAGTCGTTCCGCGCAAGAAGGCGTTGTCGGGCAGTTCGTCCTTGATCGACTGGGTTTCGGCGGTCGAAAAGTTGCCCGTAAAATGCACGGTCAACTCGCGGCCAACGCGCCTTCCGCCTTGCTGGATCGATTCGATCAAACCGCGCACGCGCTTGCCCTGCGATTGATGACGGCACGCATCAGGCCCGTTGGCACCGGTGTATTGCCAATCACTCCAGCACAACCCCGGGCCCGCGTCGTTGGTCTTGAAGAAATACGTTCCCAGTGACGGAACATGCCGCGCCAATTCCTGCACCATCCGCGAGGTCATCTCCCGCGTTTCAGGTGCATCAACGCAAGGCGCAAATGCGTCATGGAGGCTTCGACGTGGGTGATCCGTCCGCGGTCCCCGAAGCGTGGGATAGGCTTCGAAAAACGCTTCGGGCAGAAA
>JBGSMH010000338.1:0-2583 GCA_041740275.1 Phycisphaerae bacterium | reverse complement strand
TCGCGCGCGCAGGCGAGCGCGGATAAGTTTGTCGCCGACTACCCGGGTGTCATGGCACATGCCTCCTACGACGCGCTCCTGGCGGATAAAAACGTCGATGCGGTCTACGTCTGCCCGCCTCACCCGATGCATGCCGAGTGGACGATCAAAGCCCTCCGTGCCGGCAAGCACGTCATGTGCGAAAAACCCTTCACGCTCAATCACCCCCAGGCGATGGCGGTGATCGAAGAAGCCACACTCGCAGGCAAAGCTTTGATGGAAGCGTTTCAATGGCGATGTCACCCGCAGACTGCCAAGCTCGTCGAACTGCTGAAAAACAAAGTCATCGGCGACGTGCAACTGATCCAATCGAGCTTCAGCTTCAAGAGCGGCTATAACCCCGACTCTCGCCTATGGAGCAACGATCTGGCCGGTGGTGGGATCATGGATGTGGGTGCATATGCGGTCGCCGGTGCCCGACTGATCGCCGGGGCGGCGATCGGGAAGGATTTTGACTCGCCCAAAGACGTCTCCGGCTCTGCCAATCTCGCCCCCACCGGTGTCGATGCATTCGCCACCGGCACGCTGAAATTCGCATCCGGCATCCTGGCGACCGTCACCACGGGCGTCGGGATGAATTCTGAAAACGTCATTCGCATCTTCGGCACCGAAGGCAGCATCTTCATCCCCGATCCGTGGGTCTGCGATCGCATCAAGCCCAATCAAGGCAAGATCGTCGTCAAGAAAGGCAAGGATACCGAGGAGATCAACATCCCCTGCGAGTTCACCAGCTTTACGCTCGAGGCCGACGCACTCGGCGACGCGATCCTCGCTGGCAAAACGCAGGTGACGCCGCCGGGCATGACCTGGGACGACACTCTCTCGCAAATGATGACGCTGGACCGCTGGCGCAAAGCGTGCGATGTCACCTACGCGATCGAAACCGAAAAGAAATACCCCTCTGTCACCATCTCCGGCAAACAACTGAGCGTCAAACCCAACACGATGAAATACCTGGACATCCCCGGCGTCGGCAAACCGATGTCGCGGCTGGTCATGGGTTGCGACAACCAGCAATCGCTGGCGCATATGGCGATCATGAACGACGACTTCTTCGAAAAAGGCGGCAACGCCTTCGACACCGCCTACGGCTACGGCGGCGGATTGCAGGAGCGCCTGCTCGGCCAATGGCTCAAGGTCCGCGGCGTGCGCGACAAGGTCGTCACCATCGTCAAAGGATGCCACACCCCCGAAAACGACCCGATCTCACTCACCCGGCAACTGAAGATCAGCCTCGAACGCATGCAGATGGATTTCACCGACATCTACGTGATGCACCGCGACAACATCGACATCCCCGTCGGTGAGTTCATCGACGTGATGAACGAGCACGTCAAGGCCGGCCGCATGAAAGTCTTCGGTGGCAGCAACTGGACGCTGTCGCGCGTCGATGAAGCCAACGCCTATGCCAAGAAAAAGGGCTTGCAGGGCTTCAGCGTGGTCAGCAACAATTTCAGCCTGGCGCGGATGGTCGATCCGGTCTGGAAGGGTTGTATCGCGGCCAGTGACCCGGAAAGTCGCGCGTGGTTTACCAAGACGCAGACGGCGCTTTTGAGCTGGTCGAGTCAGGCCCGCGGCTTCTTTCTCCCCGGCCGAGCCGCACCGGACAAACTTGAGGACAAGGAAATGTCCCGCTGCTGGTACAGCGACGACAATTTCAGACGCCTCGAGCGCGCGACCGAACTTGCCAGAAAATACAACGTCAGCCCGATCAACATCGCGCTGGCGTATGTGCTGAAGCAGCCGTTCCCCACGATCGCGCTGATCGGCCCGCGTCTGTTGAGCGAAACCCGCACCAGCCTGCCGGGTTTGACCGTGGAATTGACTGAGGCGGAAGTGAAATACCTCAATCTGGAGGCGTAACGCCGAGTTCGCCGTAGAGTCCAAAATTGTCATCCTGAAGCGTACTCGCGAAGGATCTACTCGCTGGTGGTCCGAACCGGGGAAGAATCGATGGCGAAGGAAGCACTCGAAGAGATCAAGTCGCTCGTTGAACGGTTTGCGGCCAACGCCGCGCAGTTGCGCGCGCCGCAGACCAAGGAAGCCACGCTCCGCGTCCAATACCTCGACCCCTTATTCAAGCTACTCGGGTGGGATGTCTCCAACGACGCGGGCGTACCCCTCGCCGAGCAGGAAGTCATCATCGAGCCGTCGATTGAAGTCGCAGACAAAGACAAGCTCAGACCCCGACGCCCCGACTACCTCTTCCGCATCGGCAAGCAGAACCAACTCACCTGCGAAGCCAAGAAGCCGTCAATCGACATCGATAAAGACAAAGAGGCGATCTTTCAGGCGAAGCGGGACGCAAACAGCCTCGGACTGCCGTTCGTCATCCTCACCGACTTCGAGCAATTCCGCGTTTACGATGCGGGATACTCCCCCGATATCGATTCGCCCGCGCACGGCTTAGTGCCGGACTTCAAACTTAGCTACGCCGACTATCCCACGCAGTGGGACGCCCTCGTCGCGACGTTCGGGCGCGACGCCGTCGCCAACGGCTCGCTCGACCGGCTCCGCGCCAAGTTCCGCAAGACCCGCGCCGGC
>JBGSMH010000337.1:0-2050 GCA_041740275.1 Phycisphaerae bacterium | reverse complement strand
GTCGGCGGTCCTGATCCCCCCCGCAGGGGTGATCACACGCGAATCGACGGATCGGCTTGCGATTGGAGACGCCGATGTCGCCGATGCCGTGCGGTATATCCGCGCCCATGCCGGCCGGGCGATCACGGTCAATGATGTGCTTCGCGAATTGACCTTATCTCGCCGGCAACTCGAGCGCCGGTTCCGAACCGCATTGGGTCGATCGATTCTCGATGAAATCCAGCGTTGTCGCGTCGATCGCGCCCGGCAACTATTGGTCGATACCGAGTTGACCCTGCCGCAGATCGCGCTGGCGTCGGGGTTCACCTCCGCCAGCTATTTCAGCGTTGTTTTTGGCAAGTCCCAAGGCATGACGCCCGGCGTCTATCGCAACCGATTCGCACTGATCAAGTGATCTTTACAACGCCTTGAGCAGCACCCGCACGACCTTGTTCAAGCCGCTCTTGGCGTTGCCGACGAACTGCTGAAAGACCTTGTTGGTGACGCTCATGAACTCTTCCATCCCATCAAGCCTTTCCCGGGTACGGACGACGGCATCGTCTTTGGCGAGTTTGCCCAGATTGGCGGGTTCCAGTGCCTTGATGCAATTCTTGATCGTCTCCAGAACCGGGTCCATCTCCCGGCGTTTCCGCTCGGCGGCGATGATCGAGAACATCTCCCACACATCGCCCAGACTCTCAAAATACTCCCGGCGTTCGCCGCGCCTATGCATTCGGCGGATGATGCCCCAGTCGCAAAGCGCCCGCAACGACATGCTCGCGTTCCCGCGACTGATGTGCAGCCGATCCATCACGTCATCCGTACACAAAGGCAATCCCGTTATGTAAAGCAGTGCGTGGATCTCCGCCATCGTGCGGTTGATGCCCCAGATCGCGCCCATCTCGCCCCACTTGCGGATGAAATCATCCTGCACCTTGCGCAATTTCGGGTCCACCGGCAGCGGCACGGGTCGGCCGGTCTCGGGTTCAACAGCAGGTTCTTCAATCACTTGGGCGACAGACATATTCACTCCTTTGGATTTTCAGTAGTTACTGAAACAATAGGCGCTAAGCCCGTGGGTGTGAAGTTTCACTCACTTTGAAAGGCGTGAAGCAGTCCAGACGAGCAGGCCAATCGATGCTACTGCACCGTCATGATGTGGGCATCCAGCATCGTCGTGTTGATCTCACCCGTGTTATCCCACCACCACCCTTTTTCGTCCATGATCCCCAAGTAGAACCGAGTTGCGCCCACAGGGACGACAAACTCCTGCAACTGGTTCTGGTTGTTCACCCCGTCGCCGATGAAGAACACTTGCTTGAGGCCCGGCGACATCTCGGTGAAATTGCGGCTATTGGCACTGTTGAAGTCCATCGCCGACGCTTGGGCGTAGGTGTTGGGGGCGCGATCGTCGAGGAAAATCCCCATTAACGCCCCACGCGGGGCGCGGGTGCTGTTGATCCCGTTGGCGGCCTGCTGCTGGGCCATCAGACCGGAGTTGCCGTCGAGTCCCAGATTGTTCCCGTTGGTGGTTGAATCGCCCGTGTTGCCGCCGGTCTGTCGGAAGCTCAATTTCGCACCGGGGACCAACGGAACGCCCTGGATCAACTCCGGGGAACAGGTCGGGGCGGTGATCGTCTGCGGATTCCCGCCATAGGCGGCAACCGTTGTCCCGTTCGACATCCCCGCCAGCCACGGACAAGCGCGGGCGTCGACCACCGGCGTAACCACTCTGCCACGCGTGACGATCGATGTCGCCTTAACATCCACCGATGATCGGCCCAATACCTGGGCAAACACAGTCGGAATCGCGTTCCCGCGGGCTTGCGAACGACGGAGCGTGACCCGTACCGCAGTCGCACCAGATCGCTGATTGCCGGTCAGGACCGTAAAGGTTTTCGGACCCGCGTCCCAAATGCCGAATTCGATGTCGTTATTGCGATCCAAAACCACCGGCGCGCCTTCGACATTGTTCTCTGCCGCCGCCGCCACCGCGCGGTCGATCGCGACCGTCACGCTCTGCGACAAACCCGATACCGCATATCGCGCCGCGGCGTCGGCGGCGGCCTGT
>JBGSMH010000336.1:0-1834 GCA_041740275.1 Phycisphaerae bacterium | reverse complement strand
AGCAGTTATGATTTTCACATGGACGAAAGCCGATGCAACAAATGCAACAAGTTGAAAGTAGCGGGCAGTTGGCGGTGGGCAGTGGGCAGTGGGCAGAATTGCGAGTTTTGATTGCGGGTCGACTGAGCTCGCCGAAGTCTGATCTGCGATCGAAAATCGGCAATCAAAATTCGCAATTCCCTTTGATCACGTTAGCATCTTTTTGATGCTTCCGCCGATCGCATTTTCGACCAAGGCCCAGCGGACGGACGATCCGCCGATCAATTATTTGATCGCGGTTGCCAAAGCCAACCCGCAGTTGATCAGTTTTGCCGCCGGGCTGGTCAATCCGATGACGCTCCCGACCGAGCAGGTCAGCCAGATCGCCAGTGACCTGCTGGCCGACCCGATCCGTGGCCGCGAGGTGCTGCAATACGGCACGACCACCGGCGACCGCCCCTTCCGCGAAGCGATCGTCAAACACCTGGAATCGCTCGAAAATGTTCCAGCGGCGTCGATGTCGATCACGCCCGAACATGTGATTCTCACCACAGGATCGCAGCAGGCGTTGTATATCCTGGCCGACATTCTGATCGATCCGGGCGACATCGTGATCCTCGAGTCGCCGTCGTATTTCGTCTATGCCGGTGCGCTGGCGAGTTTTGGCGCAAAGATCATGTCGGTCCCGATGGATCGGGATGGCATGGTCGTTGAAGAACTGGACAAACTGCTGCACCGGCTGGAAAGCCAGGGACAGCTCAGTCGGGTCAAGGCGATCTATTGTCAGAGCTATTATCAAAATCCGACCGGCCTGACGCTGTCACGCGATCGGCGGCCACGACTGGTGGAGATCGCGCGTAAGTTCAGCAAGCGGCATCGGATTCTGGTGATCGAAGACGCCGCCTATCGCGAGTTACTCTACGATGGCGAATCGCTGCCGAGTTTGAAGCGATTTGATCCGGACAATACGCAGGTCGCGAGTTGTTACACGTTTGACAAGCCGTTCGCCGCAGGACTGAAGACGGGGTATGTGGTGTTGCCTGCGGAGGTGGCGCGGGAATTGGCAGAGCAAAAAGGCAGCCACGACTTCGGGTCGTCGCACTTCACCCAGGCGATTTGTCACCAAGCCCTGATCGGCGGGCAGTACGCGTCGCACCTGCAAACCGTGCGGGATGGGTATCGCCAAAAACGCGACACCATGCTGGCGTCGCTGAAGGCGCACATGCCCGATGACGCCCAACTGCACTGGACCCACCCGAATGGTGGGCTTTATACCTGGCTGTCGCTCCCGCGTTCGATCAACACCTCCCGCACCGGCGGGTTGTTTGATGCGTGCCTGAATGCCGGCGTGATCTATGTCCCCGGCGAATACTGCTTCCACCCCGACGAAACCGGGATTGTCCCGCAGAACCACATGCGCTTGTCATTCTCGGTTACGCCGATCGAACAGATCGAACCGGGCGTGCGCCTGCTGGCGGGCGTGATTGGCGATGCCCTGGCAAAGCAATCAAACGTGCGAAAACAAGGTGGCGTTGCTTCGGTGGCAGTGGCATAATATCGGGATGCGAAACCCACTGATCTGCGGCGTTGCGATGCTGATGGTGATGATCCTGTCGGCGCTGACCCCACCGGCACTGGCGGCGCCTGACGATCAGAAGAAGTGGACCAACGGATTGCCAACCGACCCGGACTATTTTCCCATCGCGGTCTGGCTGCAAAGCGCGCACAACGCCGAGAAATATCAGGCGATCGGCATCAATCTGTACGTCGGACTTCACCAAGGCCCAACCGAGGCGCAGTTGGCGGCGATGGAAAAAGCCAAGATGCCGGTCATCTGCGACCAGAACGGTTTCGC
>JBGSMH010000335.1:0-2692 GCA_041740275.1 Phycisphaerae bacterium | reverse complement strand
GGTCAAGAAGCGCATCATCGAATATCTGGCAGTGCGCAAACTAAAACAGGATCAAACCGACGCCCAAGCGACCAAAAAGAATGGGAAGGCCAAGGTCAAGCTCCCTGATGCCGACTCGCCACTGACCGAAGAGGAAAAGGCGTTGGTGGCATTTGAAGAGGCGCTGGAAGCCGCGACGGTCGGTCCCGAAGAAGCCGAAACGCCCCCCACCCCACCGCCCGCGCCGACAGCCGAGTCATCCGACTTCGGTGGCGCGATCTTGTGCCTCGTCGGTCCGCCCGGCGTGGGAAAAACCTCGCTGGGGCGATCGGTCGCAGAGGCGATGGGCCGCAAATTCATCCGCGTAGCATTGGGCGGCGTACGCGACGAGGCCGACATCCGCGGGCACCGACGCACCTATATCGGTTCGATGCCCGGGCGTTTGATCTCCGAACTTCGCAAAGCAGGCACGCGCAACCCGGTGATGATGCTCGACGAGATCGACAAAATGAGTTCTGACTTCCGAGGCGATCCCGCGTCGGCGATGCTGGAAGTGCTTGACCCGGCACAGAATCACACATTTACCGATCACTATCTCGACGTACCGTTTGATCTATCCAAGGTGCTGTTCATCGCGACCGCCAACACGATGGATTCGGTCCCCGGCGCGCTGCGCGACCGCATGGAAGTGATCGAAATACCCGGCTACACCGCGACCGACAAACTCTTCATCGCCCGGAAATACCTCGTGCCACGGCAACTAATCGCCAACGGGCTGACCAAGGCGCACGTGAAGTTCTCCGACGCCGCACTGAAGGAAGTCATCGACAGCTACACACGCGAAGCAGGTGTGCGCAATTTGGAACGCCAGATCGGATCGCTCGCCCGCGCCGTCGCCGCTGATGTGGTCGGTGGCAATACAGACAAGGTGACGATCGATGTCGAGCGTGTGCGACTGGTGTTGGGGACGCAACGGTTTGAGCCGGAACTCGCCAGCCGCACCGCGATGCCCGGCATCGCCACCGGCATGGCGTACACCCCGTTCGGCGGAGAGATTCTCTTCATCGAAGCCTCGCGGATGGCCGGCAAAGGCGCGACCATCCTCACCGGACAAATCGGCGAAGTCATGAAAGAGTCGGCCACGGCTGCGTTCTCGCTCGTGCGATCACGGGCCGAAGAATTGAAGATCGATGAAAAGCGACTCGCCGAGAGCGATATTCACATCCACGTCCCGGCAGGTGCGGTGCCGAAGGATGGTCCGAGCGCAGGCGTGGCGATGTATACGGCGTTGGCGTCGCTGTTGACCAATCAATCGGTTCGACACGACATCGCGATGACCGGCGAGATCACGCTTCGCGGGTTGGTCCTGCCCATCGGTGGTCTGAAAGAAAAGACGCTGGCCGCCAAACGTGCGGGAATTAAGGAAGTGATCGTCCCCCGCCGCAACGAAAAAGACCTGGCCGACGTGCCCGACGAGGTAAAAAAGACGTTGAAGTTCCACTTTGTCGATACCGTCGATGAAGTGCTGAAGATCGCGCTAACCAAGCCCACCAAAGCCAAGGCCCGCTAGCCCGCTGTCCACCATCAGGCAGGAACTCGACAAGTTGACGATCCGTCGATAGCCTATTCCTTCATCACGGGTTCGGAAGATCGTTTCGTAACTCCTTTGATGGGGATCCTATGTCCGTTTCTGCATCCGAGTCGGCGTCAATGGCTTCGGGTACATCTGTTGATTCGGTGTTACGGCACGCGTATTTGCGACAACTGGAATCGCCACGAAAACGTCCCCGCACGTCGCCAATCTATCTGGCGGTGCTGGTGGTCGTCACGGGCGTAATGATCCTTTTGCCGCTGGTCTATATCGCGCTGATCGGCGTGGTCGCCTATGCGACATGGTGGCACGCGGTCAATGATATCGCCATTTTCGAATCCGTCCGCAGCGTTCGGGCGGCGGCTGTGGCTTATGTCGTCCCACTGGCGGTAGGTATGATCATGATTTTGTTCATGATCAAGCCCTTGTTTGCCCCCCGGCGGATTCGCTACGCACCGCAGGCGCTGAATCGTAAGGACGAACCCCTTCTTTTTGCGTTTGTCGATCGGCTCAGCGAATCGGTGGGCGCGCCCCGACCCAGCGCGATCCACATCGACATGGACATGAACGCGTCGGCGTCTTTTGCGGGGGTTTTCAGCGGGTTGATCGCCAACAAGCTGATTCTCACCATCGGTCTGCCACTGGCGGCGAGCATGTCTGTTACCCAACTCACCGCCGTCATTGCTCACGAGTTCGGGCACTTTGCCCAACGATCGGCGATGCGAATGAGCTACATCACCCGATCGATCAGCGAATGGTTTGCTCGCGTCGTCTACGAACGTGATGGCTGGGACGAAACGCTCGACAACGCGATCTCGGACGGCGGGCACTGGGGCATCCAACTCATCGCACTGATCGCCAAACTCAACGTGTGGCTGTCGCGGCGAATCCTCTGGGTGCTGATGGTGATCGGGCATTTTGTCAGCATGGTGATGTCACGTCAGATGGAGTATGACGCCGACCGCTACAGCGCGTGTGTCGTTGGGACTCGCTCGGCGCAGGACATGCTTCGTCGCATCCCCGAACTGTCGATCGCGATGAACGCCTCCTATTCTCAGCTCGATCAAGCCTGGGCCGAGCGACGATTGCCGGACAATCTGCCGGCGCTGGTCAACAAGCGTT
>JBGSMH010000334.1:0-13302 GCA_041740275.1 Phycisphaerae bacterium | reverse complement strand
ATGGCCACCGAAATGGTGAACATGCTGGAAGCATCGCGAGCGTATGAAGCGACCGTAACCATGATGGAAACGTCCAAGGCGATGTATAATTCGTCGCTGAGGTTGATAGCGTAGTGAGTAGGGCTTAGGGCTTAGGCCTTGGGCCTTAGTGAAAAGGACCGACAACGAGGAATGGTTTTCACCAAGCCCTAAGCCCCAATCCCCAACCCCCACCAATGATCGACCGCCTGCCCAACTTCAACATCAACACCCCGGCCACGGGTGGGACGGGCACGCCTTCGACATCGGGCCTGCCGGGTGAGTCGCCCAAGACCAGCTTTGCTGATGTGCTCAAGTCGCAGATCAACGAAGTCGCCCAGATGCAGCAGGACGCCAGTCAGGCCGTCCAGAATCTGGCCACCGGCCAGACCGACGATGTCACCGGCGTCTTTGTCGCGATGGAAAAGTCCGAAACCGCCTTCAAAACCCTCCTCGCCATCCGCTCCAAACTGCTTGACGCCTACGAAGAGATCAAGAACCTGCCGATCTGATATTTGACGTAAAATGCGAATGGTCGGCGGACGCTCGTGCGCCCGCCGACCATTACGCGCGGAGGAGGATGATTAGGCTCGACGACGACGCAAGGCGACCAGTCCGCCAAGCGCCAACGTCGCCAGCGACGTCGGCTCTGGCACGGCGTTGACGACGACGCTGTTGATCTGGAAGGAGGGGTTTGAATCGATTAACCCCGAATCGACTGCACGGCCGTCCAGAACAAAGCGGTCCGGCAAAACGTTGCCGCCTCGCGCCGGAATCGGATTTAGGGTTGCCACGACCGAACTCGTGTTGAGATTCGTCAAGGAAAATCCGAACGTATCGGTTGTTGCGCTGCTCATGTCGATTGTGAAATCGAGTCGGTAAGGCACATTCACTGCGACCGCGTTCGTTCCATTTGTTGCAGTCACTGGGCTACTGTTTCGGCCAATGATCGTGCCACTGCTCTGGACTTCAATCACCATCAACTGGGCCCCGGGGGTGCCGCCCGTCGAATCCTGAATCGCGCCAAGGAAGAAACGGAACCCGGTTTTAGATGCTTGCAGACGGACGAACTCCACCGAACCAGTGATCATGTTGTTGCCGGTCGCATCGGTGCTGACGCTGGACCATGCGGCGTTTGTATTCGCCCGATTGGCGACGTTAAGCGTGCTATTGTTTACCGCGTTGGTAAATTGCAGCACTTTGGGAGCCGATGCACCGACGATCGCGATCGTGTTGCCGGCGTCGCCTTTTGTCGCGGTGAAGTCATCGGTATTAACTCCACCGGAGTTGATGACGGCATTGTTTGCCAGCGAACCGGTTGTCGCCGAGCTGAAATCGGTTTGCACCGGCAGTGCTGCCGACGCCGTGGAAGAACTAAACACTACACCTGCGCATGCCATCGCGATAGCGGCGGCGAAATGACGCATCCTCATAACTACCTCCAAAATAAAACAGACCCATGTGAGCCGTCACACGCGTGAACGGCTATCAAAAACAATCAGACAGGCTCATTTGCCCATCGGGGCGGTAAAGCGGTAAAGCCTGGTACGGGCTGGTTCATCCGCTGGGCGTCGATCAGCCGCAGGCACGTTCCAATAACCTCGTTGGCGTCAAAGCCGAGTCGTTCAACGGGCAATGCGCCGGTTTGATCTGCCGGGAAGTTGCAGTGGGCGATGATCCTCAGATCGCCCGGCACACGAAGGCCGCACCGCAACACTCCGGCGATGGCGGCATCGACCAAGTTGTCATCCGTAATGACCAGTACGTTCGGTCTTTCACCGGCAGGGCGATTCAGCAGCAATTCGACGATCGACGTGGCACTGGTCGGATACAGACCCGACGCCTGTAGCAACCAACTCGATCGCGTGGCAAAGCCGGTTTCGACCAGCTTTTGCCCAAAATTGGCGAACGGATAAACGTGCTCGCTAAGGACCGCAACACCGCTGATATCCGGAATTTCTTTCAGGCGCGCGATGACCCGGTCTTCGAACGCATCGCGATCGTTGTAGACGTGTGGGATCTCTTCGGCACCGAGTTGATGCGACGAGATGGCGACGCGGGGGAGATCGGCGTCTTTCAACTGAGGCAGCATCAGTTCCGATGCCCCGACAAAAATCACGCCCGCAAATCGGCTGGAATCGGCTTCAGTCAAGAGACGATTGTTAGCTTCGAGATCGCCGGTCGGACAGACGTTTTGGAACTCGGCGATTTCGATGTCGCGATCGGCGGCAATCACACTGGATTGCCGTGATAGCGTGGACCAAAACCGGTTCCATCCGTTGCTCGCGTAACTGGTCGGGAAAACCAATCCGTAGCGATACAGATGGGGCGGTCGCTCGGCTACGAACGTGCCTCTGGTGCTAGAGGCGTAGATAAACCCGTCACGCTTTAGCTGACGCAACGCGCGATTCAAGCTCGTCCGACCGACGTCGAAAGTCGATTCCAGATCGGACCATGTGGGCAATTGCGCCCCCGGACGCCAACGACCAGAGACGATCTTACGCCTCAGGCCTACGGTGACCGACTGGGTTTTCAAATCAGAACGCGACATAAAAATCTAATCTCTTTTAGTCTTGCATTAGTACGCTTAATCGGTATATTAAAGCGCACTAAGGCGTTTGTCAATAGTATCTGTTGTCATATAGATGTTTTTTTGAGAGGAGTCGCGGATGTCCAAGCCCAACAAAAATAGCGGTTTTACGCTCGTGGAGTTGCTGGTGGTGATCGGGATTATTGCGGTCCTGATCTCGCTGTTACTACCCGCGCTTGGGAAAGCCAGACGCGTGGCACAATCAACGGCGTGCGCGTCTAATCTGCGACAACTCCTACTGGCAACCCGCCTCTATGCCAATGACAACAGGGATCTTCTTCCGACATGGGAAGACTTTGCCGGCAACGTCGATCCGAACGCTTATGGGACGCTGGCATTGCAGCAAAAGCAGCAGCAGGAGACCTGGCCTGGGCAACTCGCCAAGTACCTGAACGTCAATTACCTCTATGGCGATCCGGTCCTCAAGACCGTCCGCATCTACCAGTGCCCGGCGGCAATGAATCTAATCGAATCATCAATTCCGGGATCGGCTTTGGACGCCCGTACCCAACTCTCCAAACGCCCCATCACCTACGCCATCAGCCAGTTCGCTTCCGAACCCGTGCCTCCGGCTTGGCGAAAATGGGCGTATACCAAAATGTCACGTTTTGTAGGTAGTGAGTTTATCCTCTTTGCCGACAACCTTGCGATGCGGTCCGACGGGGATATCACTAAGGGAAACATGTACCCGTACTATTTCGCTTGGTACACGAGTATGTATGAGGTGGCGTTCCGGCATGGGTCACCCTCGCGGGATCAGGCGTTTTTCCAAAGTGGCGGGACGGTTGCGCTCACCCGCCCGACCGGGACCGCCAATGCCGCGTTTCTGGATGGACATGTGCAGGCGTTGTCATGGAAAGACTTTGCCCGGTTCAACTCGTCGATCACCAATGGTCCGCGATCGGGCATCTCAGGCACGGTCGCCGGCGCGACGCTGCTTGACAACTGAACGCACCATTTTTTCGTTCCTTTCATTGTCTATTCTGCTGCAACACTGGAGTAACCGTGTCCCATCTGCGCCTGATTCTCTCGATATGCCTGGCATCTGTTCTGTCGGGGCGACCGCTTCCGGCAAAAGCTGCGGAACTCACGTGGCAGCCCACGCAACCTGCGGATCAGTTCGTCGACAGCATCGGCGTTTGCACGCACTGGAACTACCGAAACCTGCCCTACGTCACCCGCTTTGCAGAAGTTAAGAAAAAGCTGGGTGAATCCGGCATCCGACACGTCCGCGACTTTTGGGACCCCAAAGTCGTGGAACTGCATCGCGACTTGGGCGTCTCGCTCACCCACATGGCCGAGCCGCACCTGAAATCGCTTGAAAAGAAAAAAGATCTTATCGCCGAACAGCTGCCGCTGCTGGCGATGATTGAAGGCCCGAATGAGCCGAACAACTTCTGGCCGCGTACCAATGTTCGGTACAAAGACCAGCCCTGGCCCGCCGGGACTAAACTGTGGCAGGAGGACTTGTACCAGCTTGTCCGATCCAATCCTGCATTGTCGCAGCTACCCGTTACGTCTCCGACGCCGATTTTCAATGGTCCGGCGGATATCGCGCCACTAACCGCGTTCGATCTGCTAGCGTTACATCCCTATGCGGGCGGACGAATGCCATCTGCCTCGATCGAGTGGGGTGGCCGGACTTTGCGCGAGTCCTTCGCGATCCTCGGTAAAGACAATGATCTCAAGCCGTTGATCGCGACCGAATCGGGATACCACAATTCGATTCATGCCAATAACACTCTGGGCGGGTCGCAGAATGGCGTGTCCGAAGCCGCTGCCGGTCGGTATCTGCCCCGGCATTTTGCCGAGTACTTCCGTGCCGGGTTTGTCCGAACCTTTGCTTACGAGTTCGTCGATCGAGGCATAGACACCCACGAACCGGAGGATAACTTCGGGATGCTGCGGCACGATCTGACGCCCAAGCCGTCTTTTGTCGCAGTATCAAACATGATCGCGATCCTTAGCGAACGAAAATGGGACGTCGACAAACAGGCTTGGCTTGGTGAGAGTGACTCCACGACCCGTGCGGTGCGGATTGCGGTCGAAGGTCCACCCAACGTGCATCACTTTGTTCTTCACCGCGCCGACGGATCGCTCGACCTGGTTCTGTGGAACGAAGTGCCCAGCTTTGATCTGGACAAGAAGGTGGATATCGAAAATGCGCCGGTGGCTGTTGTTGTTCGCACCCCGTTTGCCGTCAACGCGTCACTGTATAATCCGTCATCGGGCGCGGAAGCGGTTCGGCAATGGAACGATCTGAATTCGATCGAGCTAATGGTGCCTGATGCCGTCGTCATCCTACGATTGATCTCGCCCCGTCTTTCCAAAGACACCTCTGCCAAAGTGCCAGAGCAACCCGTGGGACTCGAGGTCAAGGTCACCGCCACCTCAGCGACGCTGACATGGAAGGGAGCCGACGTCGAGAAGCCCGCCGCGTTTCTGGTGAGTCGAAATCGCCAGTGGCTGGCAACTGTCATACCGTCGGAGGCCGGGTCTGGGACTTACACCGATCCCCATTTGATACCGGGTTTTGGATTTCCCTATACGGTTCAAAGCATCGGTTCCAGCGGCTTGGTTTCCTCGCCCGCGACGATCACCGCAAAAACACTAAACCAGCGTCCCAATCTGATCATCACCGACGTTCATTCCGAACCGCGCCAACCTCGCCCCAGCGATGCGGTCCGGTTTGTCGCAACGGTTAAAAATACCGGCCAAGTGCCGACCCCTGCAGTCGTACACGGCGTGGCTTTCAAGATCAACGGCAAACTGGTTTGCTGGAGCGATACCGTCCGCGAACCGCTGGCCCCCGGTGCAGAAATCGGCGTCACCAGCAATTCCGGCCCAGCAGGGGTCGGGACGTGGGTATCGGTCGATGACACCGTGCACCTCGATGCGATCGTCGATGATGTTAATCGAATCGAAGAAAGCAATGAACACGACAATACTCGCCGTGTTAAGTTGTCCACAGGAGTCGGCGCTGATTTGGTGGTGCTGGGTATCCGATGCAAAGAACCCCCTGTCGCAGGCAAGCCAGTCGTCCTGATCGGTCGCTTGCGCAACTGCGGCTCAGCTCCGACAGCGGTGGGTCAGAAAATCTCATGCACGTTCGTCGCTTTGGACGAGGCAGGCGAAAAACGCACAGCGCTGGGATATGGCGTCGTGGACCGGAGCCTGCCGAAGGGGGAGGATGTCGAAATCACGATCGAGCGCCCTTGGGTTCCAGCCGGCAAAGGGCTATATCGAGTGATCGCGGTCGCCGATGACATAGACCGCATCCCCGAAACCGATGATTCCAATAACACATCGGCAGCCATGATTATAACTGTCGAGTGACCTATCTTCTTGCCGGCGATCCGCTCCAAACTGCTCGACGCCTACGAAGAGATCAAGAACCTGCCGATCTAGTCGGCTGGGGATTTATCGTGCTCGGAGTGAAGCGTTGAGCCGCAGATGAACGCGGATGGTGCATAAAACGCCTGCACGAAACGAATTGTCCACAGGCAACACAGTCTCTTCAGGGCTCTTGATTTAGTGTAGCCGCCAGCTTGCTGGCGGTGGTTTTAGTGGTCATTTGGTTTACCCCCCCGATCTCATTGTCACACTGTCGGGGTACTTCGTTTGGGTGCCACATGTCGCCGGTACTCCGGAGACATGTGCCTCGTTGCAGCAACTGAACGCACAGGTCTCGGAGTACCGCGACGCTGTGGCACCCGATTCCTTCGTTTACCCTGGTGTCAGGTTGAATCTACGGTGACAACATGGTGTCAGGGGAGGCAAGAAATCGGCGGATTTGCCTGATTTTACCGCCGACTTTTGGGGGTGGGGAGTATAGAATTGGTGGATTCAGTGTCGCTGTGTTTGGGGATACGTCAGCCGTGTTACCAAGCGATGCTGTCGCTCTTTGACCCGCGAAGTGGAAGGACCAATCTCCGGCCGGAAAGGTAGGAGTTGCAACAGGTGCATGCTGGCGCGCAACACTTGGAGGGGTCAGAAATCGTCAAGTCTTGCGGCGGCCAACAGTTATGATTTTCACATGGACGGAAGCCGATGCAACAAATGCAACAAGTGAAAAACAGTGGGCGGTCGGCAGTGGGCAGTAAGCAGTGGCGAAAGTTTGGAGTTTGACGTTTGAAGTTTGGCGTGTGGACTTTTCACGAACCACGCATTCCGACCCAAGCCCTCCATTGTGCAAATCCGTGCTGTTGCGGTAGTCTGATGGGGTCGCTGGTTGCTCCAAGCAACTGGCCGGACTAAAGTTAGGCATCTAGAAGAGGACGACACCATGCGAAGAGCGATCGTGGCGATGGCGGTGGTTTTGGTTTCGGCGACGCTGGTGTGGGCGGCAGGACGTCCAGGGGTGGTGCGCACCAAGGCCGGGGGCGTGTACGAAGGCTCGGTCGAAGAAAAAGACAACATCGTCACCGTCGATGTTCGCGGGATCATCACCAACATCGAACGCGAAAACATCGCGACGATCACCTATGGCGATTTTGAGTCGCGATTTGCCGAAGACTACGCCAAATTGAAGCCCGACGATGCCAAAGGCCGAATCGCGATGGGGCGTCGGGCGTTTGATGAGCGTCGCTACGATCTGGCCGAAAAGGCACTTCGCGACGCCCAGCAGGTCGATCCCAACAACGCCGAAGCCGCCGAGCTTCTGCGGCTGACACTCAGCCAGAAGCGCCTCGAAAGTGGCACGCCCGCTGGAAATAACACCGGCAACACCGGGCAGACACCCACCACGCCCGGAACCACCGCCAACACGTCGCCGTGGAAGACGCTGGAACCGGATCAGATCAACAAGATCAAACAGAACGAGATTTCCGGTGCCGACGACAAGACCAATTTTCGCTTCGAAAACAACGTGCTGAAGCGTTACCACGATTCTGATCCGAACACCGGAATGAATTTTACGCAGTTCACGCGTCAGCCCAATATCGTCAAAGCCCAGATGATCATCCGTAACGGCGGGGAGATGGCCAAAGACGTGGTTGTCACCAGTGACCCGCAGTCGATGCTCACCTTCCGTCTCGAGGTCATGCCGATCGTGCTTCAAGGCTGCGCGACCGCCGCCTGTCACGGGGGCGCGAATGATTCGGCAAAAGTCTTTGCGATGATCTCGCCTTCACCAAGCGTTGCCGATGCGTATACGAACTATTTTGTGCTGCACAAGTACAAGAAGAATGTCAGCGAGGGCGTGATCGAAGGCGTTTTCAATGCGACTTTTGCTCCCATGATTGACCGCCTAACGCCAGATCAGTCACTGCTATTGCAGTACGGATTGCCTGAGCAAAACGCCGATCGCAAACACCCGGTTGTGCGTGGTTACAATGGCATATACTCGCGCGGCCGCGAAGACCCGAAATACAAGACCGTTGTGAACTGGATCAGCAGCCTGGATAAGGTTGAGCCGGACTATAAGGTCGACTTCAAACTTGAACGTCGCGATCCGACGCCGACCACAACGCCTCCGGCAACCGTTCCGGCGCCAGCAGCACCCGCGCCTGCTGAACCGGCGGCGAAATAGGCGTGTTGATCGGCGTATGAAAGCCCGTGCTAACCCCGTGGCACATTTTCGGGTGGGTGATCGTCGCGTGCCTTAGCCTGTGGCTGGCCGATCGCGTGGCGCACCGGCTTTCGATCCGTCGGTTTCGGAAATTGGCCAAACAGTTGCACATTCGCTATAGCCCGCTGGATCGGTTTAATCTTGGGGCGCGCATCGAGCGATGCCTGCCTGATCCGGGCGCATCGGATGTGCGGGTGATTGACCTGATGTACGGGACCGAGCATCACGAGCATCGCTACGTTTTCACTGCCGAGTACACGGTTGGGACGATTGGCGGGACGCGTCGCAAGCGTGTGATCGCCCGCACCAGCGAACCACGTGGCCGATCGTGTGAATGCTTTGCGGTGATTGACCTCGGTGATCCGAATCTGGCGATCGATGAACAGTATCGGTCGCTCCTGACGCCGCGTCCCGATTGATGAACCCAAAAATGCCGACCCCCGCTGCAACGTCGGCGATCGAATGTGGTATCCTAAATCGATGTGTCGCGCCAGAAAACGTGACATGTCGAACAAGCATAAAAGGAAAAGAGTCCGATGAATCTCTCCAAACCTGTCGTTTTTGCCGCACTGCGGCTGGCTGCTATAGTGTCTGTTATGGGCGCATGTACCATGGCATTGGGCGACGCAAATGTCCTTTATAAAGACAAGCCGCAAGTCGTGTTTCCAGGTGCAGAATGGAAGACCGCCACGCCCGAATCACAGGGCATCAAGAGCGAGAATCTCAACAAGGCGGTCGAATCGATCAAGTTCATTAGCGGTGCGGATGGCGTGGACGAAGTCGTCATCGTCCGCAACGGCTATGTCCTGTGGAGCGGTCCCAAGGCCACCAATCAGCGGCTGATCTGGTCATGCACCAAATCGTTCCTGAGCGTGAGTCTGGGCTTGCTCTGGGATGACGGGTTGATCAAGCCGTCGGATTTGGCATCACAACACAATTCGCTTCTGAAGGAACATTATCCGACCGCCACACTCGAACACTTTGCCACGTTCACCAGCGGCTACAATTCGGGCAAAACCATACTGGAACCCGCGGCACCCAAATACGAACCCGGTGCGGCTTTCGAATACTCATCCCAGTCCGACATGCTGGCGGCGACCTTGGCGATGGTCGCCAAGCGCCCGCTGGAAGATTTGTTCTTTGAACGTATCGGCAAGCCGATCGGCATCACCCGCGAAGACATGGACTGGGGCGAAGTCAGCGAGATCAAGGGCACCGTCGTCAACGGCGGGTCCGGAGCACCCGGCAGCGGCGTGCGAACCACCGCACTGGCGCTGGCACGGTTCGGATGGTTGATGTGCAATGACGGCGTGTGGGACGGCAAACGCCTGCTCAGCCATGAATACGTCAGCTATGCCACTCAGCCCCGCACGTCCGTCAAGACCCCGCCGTTTGATACCAAGGGCTGGTATGTCGAACTGCCCGGCAACTACGGCTTGAACTGGTGGACCAACGGCCCGAAACCGCAAGGTGGCCGCGTCTGGTCAACCGCTCCGGCGACCATGTTCGCGGCCCAGGGCAATCGCAACAACAATTGCTTTATCATCCCCGATTGGAATCTGGTCGTTGTCCGGATGGGTAGCGACGAGAATGTCGCCATGTCCGCGTACGATGCGGTGTTTGAATTGCTGGACCCGACGAAACAGTGACGGGGGCGTAGTTTGGAGTTTGGCGTTTGAAGTTTGAAGTGGGTTGTCCGAGTCGTCGCGTGACAACGGACAGATCTCAAATTTCGGATCTCAGATTCCAGACCTGAGATCGCAATTCGCAAATCCAAAATCCAAAATCCCAAATCACGCCCGATGCAATCCGCCATCGGGCAATCGGGCTTGGGTCCATTCGACGACTTCGTTTTTGCACGGGTATTTTTTCGCGGCGGTCTCGTCGATATCGATTCCGAGGCCGGGGCGATCGTTGGGGTAGTAATAAGCCCCTCGCAGTTGCGGACATCCGGGGAAGACTTCCTCGCATCTGGCCGACGGGAGGCTGAGTTCCTGGATGCCAAAGTTGGGGCTCGCCAGGTCCAGATGCAAATTGGCGGCGTGTCCGACGGGTGATACGTCTCCGGGCCCGTGCCACGCGGTGCGCACGCCGAACGCTTCGCCGATATTCGCCACTTTTTTCGCCGGTGTAATGCCGCCCATCTGGGTGATGTGCATCCGCATGAAATCGATCCATCGATTGGTGATCGCCGGCACCCATTCCAGCGGGTGATTGAACAACTCGCCCATCGCCAGCGGTGTGGTGCAGGCGCTTCGGATGTGCGCAAACCAATGCAGGTTTTCGGGCGAGAGTGCGTCTTCGAGGAAAAACAGGTGATACTTTTCCATCTGTTTGGCAAACTCGACCGCCATCGCCGGCGGGAGTCGTTCGTGGATGTCGTGGATAATTTCCAGACTCGGGCCAAAAGTGTTGCGGACGTGCTCGATCGCACCAATCGTGGCCAGCGTGTAGGCACGCGGGTCATAATATTTGCCCGAGAGTGAGCCATCGGGCGGGACCAATGGATAGCGTTCGGGCGTCGATCCTTTTCCCGCACCCCCATACCCGCCGCACTGCACGCGGATATGGCGGACGCCGGTTTCCAGGAGTTGACGGACGCTATCTTCAATCTGCTTGGGTTCATGCCCGCCCGCGTGCCGATAGACCGCCGCCGCCTCGCGACATTTGCCGCCCAGCAGGTCATAGACCGGCATGTTGGCCTGCTTTCCTTTGATATCCCACAGTGCGATATCCACGCCCGCCACGGCGTTGTTCAGCACCGGGCCGTTACGCCAGTAGGCGTTGCCGGTCATCAGTTGCCACAACTCTTCGATCCGCGACACGTCGCGGCCAACCAAAAGCGGTTTGAGGTGCTGCTCAACTGCGGTCTGCACAGCCAGATACCGTTGGGTAAAGGTCGCGCAACCCAATCCGTACAACCCCGGCTCAGACGTCTCGATCTTAACGACGACCAGGCTGATATTATCCGGGGCGGTGAGAATGACGCGTACGTCGCGAATAGTGGTCATAGCAGTCTTTCAGATTTCTGTAGAGTAGAGACATTTCAACGCGTCTTGAGCGGCTGTCAAGCCTGCTCCATCAGCCGTAGTGGGTGGGTGTGAGTCAGTTCCCAGACTTTCTCCTCGCCGACCAACTCGATGGCGCGCTTGAGTCCGGCGAGTCGCACATCCAGCGAGTTCAGACGATGCAGATCGCTGCCGAGCATGAAATAGTGGCCTTGGGTCAACCATTCTTCTGCCAGAATGGTTCGCCTGCCGCGCTTGGGGTCGCCCAGACACTCCAGATTGCACTGCAATAGCAGCCCATTCTTGGCGATCTCGATCACGCGATCCGGGTCTCTCTGCACGGCGTCAATCCGCTCCGGATGCGCCAGGATCGGCGTAATCCCGGCGTCCTGAATGTGCTTGATACACGCCTCAAAGTAAGGCGGCAATCGGTCGGTCCAGAAATCAAACAGGGCATATTTGCGATACCCGTTGTAGGTGACCAGATCATCCACGACCGTTTCGCAGAACGAACCAGAGATGTTCATCTCCCCGCCGGGCATGAGTTTCAGCGGGACATCGGCCTGATCGAACGCTGCCTGTAGTGCTTGTACGCGCGGCGCGACCGTTTTGATCGAGTTGTCCAGATTCGGCCAGATATGTGGCGTGCAGAAACTGTGCGTATACCCCGCCTCGACCATGCGTCGCGCACACGCGATTGACTCAGCGACATCCTCACATCCATCGTCCACGCCGGGCAGCAAATGCGAATGCGTATCGATACGTCCGATCATGATGACAGTTTGGGGTGAAGTGGCGGGAAAGTCGAGGGCAGTTGGCAGTTGGCGGTGGGCAGTCTGTGGCAGTTTGGAGTTTGAAGTTGGGGTCGAATGTGAAGTGTGGAATGTGAAGTAGTTTCTTTTCTTCCTGCCCACTGCCCACTGTCTACCGCCCACTGCTTAAGCTGCTCCACCCCGCAACTGACTTGGGCGCAGGCCGAGGTGTTGTACACACCAGCGGTTGAAGTGGGATGAATCGACAAACCCCAGGTCAGCCGCCACCGCTTTGATCACTGCGGCGCTACTTAGTAGACGTCGGCGGATTTCGCGTTCCAGCAAGCGCGTTCGCCACGCATGGAGCGACATCCCCAGATGCTGTCGCGCCAGTCGATCGATCTGTTCGCGGCCGATCCCTGCCACGCCGCGCCAGCGATCGAACGGCAATGGCCCGATCGAAGGCGATCGCGTCAGTTCGGTCAGAATCGGCGTCAGTCGCGGATCGATTTCGTCCGGTCGGACGATCTGTGATCCCAGTGGCACAACCACATGGCAGAGGTGAATCAAAAACGTCTGAAACGCCGCCAGGATTTTGCTGTAGGTCAGCAGGTCATACACGCCGGAGCGCAGGTGGCGTGAGGAAATATCCAACGGGTTTGGACAGACCAGCCGCGCGACGAGACTGGCCTGATGACACAATGATCGGGCCGATTTGCCATCCCCGATCGCCGGGGCGGGCATTCGCAGCACCGGTTCACCAAAAGGCCACGCCCAGTGAAAACTCAGGGACACCAGTTCGGTCGATTCATCAAGCAGATGATGCCGATCGGCCATCGCGGGGATCAATACCCACTGCCCGGCGGCGACGTTGTACGGTCTTGCGTCGATCTGAAGCCGCGCTTCACCTCGTTTCACCCACCAGAACGTGTAATAGGGATTTCGATTGCGGATATCGCGCATGCGCGGTTCTGGCCGACCCGCGTAGGCGATGATGATTCGCGATTCGATCGTGCGGAGCGTATCGAGCGGAAACCGCACCATGACCAGAATATACAATACTCTATCCACACCATCCAACTGCGCGGGCTTGTCTCTGGGCAGGGTTTGAGCGGACAATCTGGTCCATGGAACCAAACGCGTGGAATGTCGTGACGTTGGCTTCGGTCGATGTGGTCGTGGTCGGTGCTGGCACTGCTGCGGTGGCGGCGGCGCTGGAGTGCCGGGAGCGGGGGTTGACGGTGCGGGTCTTGAGCGATCTGACCCACCTGAGCGAAGACGCCGCCGGTCGACTGGACCTGTGGCCGAGCGGACTGGACCGAAGCGACCCGCTGGTGAGTGCGATTTATCCAACCGGCGACACGC
>JBGSMH010000333.1:0-2823 GCA_041740275.1 Phycisphaerae bacterium | reverse complement strand
CCTCCGCATGCACCACTACGGGAAGGCGCACACGCCCCACGACATCGTCGTGGAGGTCGTGGAGGACGGGGTGACCGTCGTCGGCGACGTGGCCATGGACCGGCGCATCGCGAACATGGAGGATGGCTCCTACCTCGGCACGCTGGCCACCTACGACGCCTTGGAGGCGAACACCAAGACCAGGACATGGCTGCCAGCCCACGGGCGGCCTGGCCCCGACGTGCTGCGCTGGAACCGCGAGCTTTTCGAGGGAATCTACCGCGTCTGCGAGCAGGCCGTGAAGGACGGGAAGTCCATCGAGGAGGCCAAGGAACTCGTCCTCAAGGACCCTAGGGTCGCCGCGCGGGCCGCCGACACCGCAGGGTTCAAGGAGAACATCGGCAAGTACGTAAGCCTCGCCTTTCTCGAAGCCGAGGCCGCCGGGTTCTGACAAAGGAAAAAACAAGGGGCCCGTGGGGAGGGGCGAGGCCACCACGCGCCAAGGGAAGCTGGGGCCGCTTTCCGACGACCGGATCATGGCCATGGCCAAGGGGTTCGTCGACGGGGGCCGCTCCTATCTCGTGGAGAAGCCGGAAGAGACCTTATCGAGAAACGTTCAAGATCTTCTCATGCTGAGCGCCAAACGAGGTTGCCATAATGGAAGAACAGACAAGGAAACCCCCCCGAAAAATACAAATGTTTTTCGGGGGGGCTTGGCCGAAACTGCTTTTTTTCGGTACCGAACTTAGTGCGTTACCTTGCGCAAACGCCGGATGGCCTGCAACTGAGCCATCGCTTCGGCCAACTCGGCTTCGGCGGCAGCGTAGTCCATTTCGGCCTGGCGGTTGGCAAGCGCTTCTTCGGCACGTTTCTTTGCCTCCAGGGCCTTGGCTTCGTCCAGGTCATGGGCACGGATTGCCGTATCGGCCAGCACCGTGATCATTCCCGGCTGAACCTCCAGCATCCCGCCGGAAACATAGACCAGCTCGAAATCGCTCTGGCCTTGCACCTTGAGTCGGATTGTGCCCGGCTTGATGCGGGTGAGCAGCGGGGTATGGTGCGGCAGAATGCCAAGCTCGCCGGCTTCGCCAGGAAAAACCCCAAACTCCACGGGGCCGGAAAAGATCGACTCTTCCGCACTGACGACGTCACAATGAACTGAAATTGCCATAGCTGTATCCTTTGCTGGAAACATGTATTACTGCAGGGTCTTGGCCTTCTCGATAACTTCCTCGATACCGCCAACCATGTAGAAAGCCTGTTCCGGCAGGTGATCGTATTCACCGGCGCAAATGCCCTTGAAGCCCTTGATCGTTTCCTTGAGCGAAACGTACTTGCCGGGCGAACCGGTAAATACTTCGGCCACATGGAACGGCTGCGACAGGAAGCGCTGGATCTTGCGTGCGCGGGACACGGCCAGCTTGTCTTCCGGAGACAATTCGTCCATACCTAGAATCGCGATAATGTCGCGCAGCTCCTTGTATTTCTGCAGGGTCATCTGCACGGCACGGGCAACTTCGTAGTGCTCTTCGCCAACCACCTGCGGGTCGAGCTGGCGGGAGGTGTAATCGAGCGGGTCGACGGCCGGGTAGATACCCAGTGAGGCGATGTCGCGCGACAGCACGACCGTGGAGTCAAGGTGCAGGAAGGTGGTGGCAGGCGACGGGTCGGTCAAGTCATCGGCAGGCACATAGACGGCCTGGATGGAAGTGATCGATCCGACCTTGGTGGAGGTAATGCGCTCTTGCAGACGGCCCATTTCCTCAGCCAGCGTCGGCTGATAGCCTACCGCGGAAGGCATGCGGCCAAGCAGTGCGGAGACTTCGGTACCGGCCAGCGTAAACCGGTAGATGTTGTCGATGAACAGCAGAATGTCGCGACCGTCATCGCGGAAACGCTCGGCCATGGTCAGGCCGGTCAGCGCAACGCGCAAGCGATTGCCCGGCGGCTCGTTCATCTGACCGAACACCATCGCGACCTTGTCGAGAACGTTGGAGTCCTTCATCTCGTGGTAGAAGTCGTTACCTTCACGGGTACGCTCACCCACGCCAGCAAACACGGACAAACCGGCGTGCTGTTTGGCGATGTTGTTGATCAGCTCCATCATGTTGACGGTCTTGCCGACGCCGGCGCCGCCGAACAGGCCGACCTTGCCGCCCTTGGCGAACGGGCAGATCAGGTCGATAACCTTGATGCCGGTTTCGAGCAGGTCGACCGAAGACGACAACTCGTCGAATTTTGGTGCTGCCGCGTGGATCGGACGCAGTTCGCCGCCCGGAATGGGACCGGCTTCGTCGATCGGACGGCCGAGCACATCCATGATGCGCCCCAGCGTGCCTTCGCCGACCGGTACCGAAATCGCCGCACCGGTGCTGGTAACTTTCATCCCGCGGCGCAGGCCGTCGGAAGAACCCATGGCGATGGTGCGCACCACGCCGTCACCCAGTTGCTGCTGGACCTCGAAGGTCAGGCCTTCTTCGGCCATCCCGTTGGTTTCGGCGGCATCCAGCTTGAGCGCGTCGTACAACTTGGGCATCGCGTCACGCGGGAAGTGGATGTCCACAACTGCGCCGATGCACTGAACGATGGAACCATGACTCATATTCAAATCCCCAATAATTAAAAGCGATGCTTTTGCGTCAGACAGCGGCAGCGCCGCTCACGATTTCCGACAGTTCCTTGGTAATCGCGGCCTGACGGGTCTTGTTATAGATCAGCTTCAATTCACCAATAACGGTCTTGGCGTTGTCGGAAGCAGACTTCATGGCAACCATCCGGGCGGACTGCTCGGAGGCCATGTTCTCGGCAACGGCCTGATAAATCAAAGCTTCAACATAACGGATC
>JBGSMH010000332.1:0-4751 GCA_041740275.1 Phycisphaerae bacterium | reverse complement strand
TGGCGGTGATGCGCGAGAATTTGGAAGAATTGAATGCCCGCGGGGTCAAAGCCCCCGTCTTGCTCGGCGGGGCCGCACTGACGCGCGACTATGCCGAAGACGATCTGGCGGCGCTCTATCAGGGCCCGCTGCTGTATTGTCGCGATGCATTTGATGGGCTGAAGGTGATGGATCATGTCGCCGGGAAGAAGATCGACGCGATCGTGACCGAGCAGAAGGATCGCTCCGCCAAGCGAAAGCTGCAGCGCGCCAATGCCGTCAAACCGCTCAGCACCGTCGCCGCCAACGCGCCGAAGGTGGACAAGGCAAATCCCGTACCCGTCCCGCCTTTCTGGGGACGTCGATTGATCAGCGGCGTCAAGCCGCAGAACGTATTCCCCTATATCAACGAGATCGCGCTCTTCACCGGCCAGTGGGGATTCAAGCGAAAGGGGATGTCGGAAGCGGACTACGAAAAACTACTCGACGACTCCGCCCGGCCGGCCTTTGAGGCACTGCAGAAGCGGGCGATCGCCGAGGGGTTTATCGAGCCCAAGGTCGTCTACGGCTATTTCCCCGTGCAAGCCCAGGGAGATGAGTTGATCGTCTACCGAGCTGAGGATTTCGCACATGAAGTCGCCTGCGGCTGCGCCTCCTGCAAGGCCCACGGCAACGCTGTCGGGATCGTCAACGGCAAACTTGCCCCGCGCGTCGAAAAACCACGCGAACACCTGCGTTTCAACTTCCCTCGCCAAAACGGGCGGCGGCTGCTGTGCATCAGTGATTTCTATCGCACGGTCGAGTCAGGCGAATACGACGTGCTGGCACTGCAACTGGTTACCGTCGGGGATAAGTCGACCGCACTGGCCGAAGAATTGCGAAAAGAAAATCGCTATCAGGACTATCTCTACCTGCACGGTTTTGGCGTCGAATGTGCCGAAGCGCTGGCGGAGTTCTGGCACAAGCGGGTGCGGCAGGAGTTGGGCTTCGGATCCGAAGACGATTCCGACATCCGCAAGATCTTCCAGCAGCAGTATCGCGGCAGCCGCTACTCGTTCGGTTACCCGGCATGTCCGAACCTGGAAGACCGTGCCAAGATCGTCGAATTGCTTAACCCCAGCGAAATTGGGGTCGAGCTGAGCGAAAATTACATGCTCGTCCCCGAGCAGAGTACCGACGCAATCGTCGCCCATCACCCGCAGGCGAAGTATTTTGATGTCGATTGAGTTTCGCCACGCGACAGCTCGACATTTGCCCCAACGTCGCGATCCGTGAACAATGCACGCGCCTATGCCCCTTCGCCATCATTTCTTGCTGCTGATCTACGGACTAGTGCTGCTGGTGTTGCCGCTCAATGACGGGACGGTATTGTCTCGCCATGAGGTCTACGCCGCCGAGCCGGCGCGGGAGATGCTGGCCGGGGGCGTGCCGTGGTCGGTGCAGACTTTTGCCGGTGAGTTTCGTACCAACAAGCCGCCGACGATGAGTTGGTTGATCGCCCTTTGCATGTGGGTCTTCGGTTCGCAGGCCGAGTGGGTGTGTCGGCTTCCGTCGGCGATCGCGGGGCTGATCACCGCTCACGCGATCGCGATCATCAGCTCCCGATTGCTTTCCCATCGCTTCGCCGGTCTGTTGGCCGGGCTGATTCTGCTGACGATGGCGTGGGTGCAGATCCAGTCGCGACTCAGCGAAGCCGACATGCCGATGGTCGCGACAGTCACCGTCGCGATGCTGGCACTGGTGCCGCGCAGAGATGAACCGCAAAGCATCCATCGCGCCGCGACCCTCTTCTGGGTTGCCACGGGGATCGGCTTTCTGCTTAAGTTCGTCGCGATCTTTATCACGATCCCGGCCGCCATCATGCTGGCAATCTGGGCACGCGATCCGCGCGTCAAACGCATCCTGCTCAACCCGATCGGACTGAGCATCTTTGTCCTGATGTTGATCGGCTGGCCTTTGGCGGCGTATCTGACGTACCCGCAAATCCTGCACGACTGGCAAGCACAGACGATCAACCGCGTCGTCGGCGAGGTCGACGCCCGGCCGGCGATCACGGGCGTGCAATACATTCAGGAGTTCTTCTTCCACTTCTGGACCATCCCCTGGATCGTCCTTCCGGCCACCCCCGTGATCGTCATCGGGCTCTGGACCGCCGCCGACAAATACAAATCGTGGACGGGCAAGTTTCTGCTCTCTTGGGTCGTCCCGTTTCTGATCCTGATCACACTGACGGCATACAAATCCAAACACTACTCGTTCTCGCTCTTGCCCGCGTTTGCGGTGGTGGGGGCGTACGGGACGATCGTCTGGATGCGCTCGCTGAAGCGTCCCCAACTGGCGCTCCCACTGTTGGCGACGTGGTTCGTCGTGTGTGCTGCGGTGATCGTCAGCCTCAAGATGTTCGTCTTGCACCGCTCCGATTCGGGGAGCTTCTATGCCGATCTTGCCCGCCGTGCCAATGCGATCGCACCGGCGGGGGAGCGCATCCGTATGATCGGACTCGGCGAAGCCCCCATCGCGTTCTATCTTGATCCGATCCCCCTGCGCATCGATGAATTGAAAGACGTCCCCACCGATACCCCGTTGTATGCCGTCGCGACACAACGCGATATCGACACGCTGAAACAGACGCACACCGTCGAAGTGCTGGCCGAATCTGTCCTGCCCAAATCCGCCAAGCCCGGCCGATCAGCGACCAGAGATCCGCTGGTGTTTGTGCGCGTCAATTGAGGTTCCACCACATCCCTCACATCACGACAAATCGCGATTTCAGTTGTTGTCGCACATACGTCTTGGTGATATCCATCGTGCCGGTGTCATCGTGGGGCTTGCCGTGCGTGCTTAGCCAACTTTGGCCACGGTCAAAGAACGCATCGAATGCCTCCGGCGTCATCGGCTGAGCAAAATAGGTATCGCGTCGCACGGGTATCACCCTGCAGATCGGCGTGCCTTTGTCGATCGTGATTTTCTTCTCGCGCGGGTCCAGTTCGATCACCACATGCCACGGATAGCTGGCCGGGTACCAGTCGGTATCGACCACCGCACTCCACGTGCGAAACGCGTTCCACTGATTGGGCACCGCCGTCATCAATAGCAGCTCATTGGGGTCGGTTTGCAGATACAGAAACGAGCTGATCTTCACCTGATTCTTGATCGATTCAAACACATTGTCGCTGATCGGGTGCGGGATGGTCTGCCCGCGCTCCCAGAACCACGCATACTGCTGCGTCAGCGGCTGGCCGTCCGATTCATCGTCGGCGGCGTAGTTGAAATCGCTCTCCAGCACGATGTCTTCCTGCACCTTCCATGTCCCGTCCTTGTTGCGGATGAAGGTGACGTCAAAGTTGGCCAGGATGTCATACCCAAACGCGTTGGCCGCCCGCACCGGTGGACACTCCGCCGGCCACCCCTTCCCCGGCCCGACCTTTTGATAGATCTCTTTGGCCGGTTCGGGTCCGTACAATTCCTGCCGAAACTTAAAAAAGCGGATCATCCCCCCAGCATAATCGAACCCCCTCCCCGCGCCACGCGAGCGATCCGCATGCGGAATGGGACGCAGATTGCACGGATGGAAGCGGATGAACACGGATCGTCACCCCACCAACCACAATCCACACTGACAACGGCGGGATTAGCATCACCGCCTTCTGAGCTCAAGGTCCGGGTGCATGGTCGGGTACTGCCTGTGCCGGCGACGCCGATGACGAATCCGTGAACAATTTGTCGAATGCTGCATAATTCATCCTGACATGGAGAGGATCACCGCCGACATATTCGTAAATGATCGGCCGAATGGCCTCAAAATCCCTCGTCGTCCCGACAACGTATAAGAGTCTACGCCCGTCAATGGACCGGGCTTGCCACCGAAACGCTACATCACTTGGCCCCATCCGAAAACTCTCAACCGGGATTGCCTCCCCGTTTTCGTACAGTACTTTGATGGAATTGTGCACGTCGATGTTTAAGAGGAGTGGTGTGGATGGCACGCCCATGTAGCCGTTCGACGAGGCGCGGACCGTGAAGTGACGCGCCCCAGCTTTCTCTTGCAGCGGTTGTGGTATTGGTTGAAGATCGACTTTAAGCGGTCCCCTATAACCGTTCGGAACAACGATTGTCAGCGTCGGCGCGGGCGCGCGGTATAGATCAAACTCTGCTGTCTTCGGCAAATCGCTTGCTGATGGAAGCTCCAGCGGCAAATACCCTTCAGCGGAAGCGAGCCATCGTTGAGGTTTGAACGTCGCAGCACGAATGAGAACTCGGCCGCTTTCGTCAGTGACGCCCACATCAGGTTTCGGTCCGTTCAATATGAGAATATTGGGGTAAGCGACCCGGACCTCTGCATTTGGGATCATCACGCCCGTCTCAGCGTCCCGCACGACGGCCGGAACCGGCCTCCGTGAGTAGAACTTAATGCAGCCGATCGTGTTGAAGCAGACGATCGCTAGCAGCAACAGCTGCGTCCACCGACCATATGTTCGAGCAGTGTGCCACATACCATCGCATCCTTCGCCGGTTGCATCCGCCTCCCCGCAACGTAATGCCGATCCGTGGCCGAACCAGCGCAGCGACGGCTTGGGAATTGCGAACAAAGTATACCACCGCCGCGATCCGCTCCAACAGTCTCGTGGCACGGGTGTTGTAACGCTGCGAAAATGTCACCTGTTTGACGCAATGAAAATGTCACTTGTTTCGGTCCTGTTATAGGGCTGTGATGGAGCATTTGACGATGAGCAGGAAAGAGCGTGAACGGTTGTGCATTTTTGAACAGGTAA
>JBGSMH010000331.1:0-3530 GCA_041740275.1 Phycisphaerae bacterium | reverse complement strand
TTACCTGTTCAAAAATGCACAACCGTTCACGCTCTTTCCTGCTCATCGTCAAATGCTCCATCACAGCCCTATAACAGGACCGAAACAAGTGACATTTTCATTGCGTCAAACAGGTGACATTTTCGCAGCGTTACAACACCGCATGTGGCAATCGCTTGCCCACGGGGGGGATCGAACGTAATCTGCGGGGAACATGAGTATTCTGGTCAACCAAGACACGCGCGTTATTTGTCAGGGCATCACCGGCAGTGCGGGGGCGTTTCATACCAAGAGCTGTTTGGATTATGGGACAAAAATGGTCGGCGGGGTTACGCCGGGCAAGGGGGGGCAAATTGACGAAAATGGCCTGCCCATTTTTGATACCGTCGCCCGAGCGGTAAAGGTCACTGGCGCGGATGCGTCGATGATATTTGTCCCGCCGCCGTTTGCCGCCGACGCGATCATGGAGGCCGCCGACGCGGGGATCAAACTGATCGTCGCCATCACCGAAGGCGTGCCGGTCCTGGACATGATCAAGGCCAAGGAATTCTTGAAAAACTACCCCGGCGTGACGCTGGTGGGCCCGAATTGCCCGGGTGTGATCACCCCCGGCGAATGCAAAATCGGCATCATGCCCGGCTACATCCACACGCCGTCCAAAGCCGCCAAAAGCGGTAAATCGGTCGGCATTATCTCCCGTTCGGGCACGCTCACCTATGAAGCGGTGTGGCAGACCAGCACACGCGGCATCGGCCAGACGACCTGCGTCGGCATCGGCGGGGACCCGGTCAAAGGCATCAACTACATCGAGTTGCTGGACATGTTTGAACATGACCCAGACACCGACGCGATCATCCTCATCGGTGAGATCGGCGGAAACGATGAGACGCTGGCGGGCGACTACATCAAAAAGAACATCAAGAAGCCGGTGGTGGCCTTTATCGCCGGTAAAACCGCGCCGCCCGGCCGGCGTATGGGTCATGCCGGTGCGATCGTCTCCGGCGGCGAAGATACCGCCGACGCCAAGCTCAAATCGCTGGCGCGCAACGGGATCGCCGTCACCGATTCGCCCGCAACCATCGGCGAAGTCGCGGCCAAGGTGTTGCAGGTCAAGTAACGCCGGATTTGCAGAATAGGCGTCTGACGGAGGAATTGTCATGCGGAACTGGCGTCGACTGGTTTTGGAGACAACCCCCAAGCCCTTTTTCGCGGTCCCCGGACAAAGCTACGACGAAACCGCCAAGCGGTTGATGCAGGTGTGGACGCCGCTCATTCGCCGCAGCGGGCGATTCGCGATCCTGCTTTTCATCGGCGACGGCAACGAGGTCTTCGAGTGGTCTGGTGCGCTGGACCAGAGGCTGGAATGGGCACGGTACGTCGGCTTCTGCAATCTCGGTGCCCTCCCCGATCTCTATCACAAAGGCTGGTATGACAGCCGTCCCGGCGTGCCGTTTCGCGATGATCTGCCCGATACGCGTTACGCCGACCTGAAGGCGATCATTGACGCACTCAAATCCGCGTCGCTGGCAGCTTTTGGCAAGGCGTGCGAGATCGGCGTGGCGATCGACCCCGGTCCGGAGTTTTCCAGGTCGCGGTTCAAGTATGAAGACCACCCCGAAGTGCTGGTCGATTACACCCCCAACGGGCCGCGATCGTCGATGCGGTTTGTGGATACGACCAAGACGCTCAATCCCGACACGCGGAAGTATGGCGCGTTCCCCAACGGGATCGACAGGCCGACGACCTTCGGCACCTTTTTTGGGCGTCAGTTCGCGTCGTTTCGGCAGACGTTCGGCATCGACTACATCTGGTTTTCAAACGGTCTTGGCTACTCGGCATTTGCCTGGTCCACCTATGGCCACCTTTTTTATGGCGGGCGGTTCAGGCCCGAATCAGCCAAAGTGGTCGCCAAAGCCGTCATCCCGTTCTGGACCGATTTTCGAGAAGCCAACCCAAGTGTCCCGATCGAAGTCCGCGGCACCGATAGCAGTGTCGGGCACGATATCAGTGTCCACGGTGCGTCGCATCTGGACATTCAGGCCGCCGGGAATCTCGATGCCGAGCCGTGCAATCTGCCGGTATTGCGTGCCGAGTTGCTGGCCAAGGAGGTGATGGTCTATCTCACTCGCCTGGCCGGTGCGCCGGGCGAACGGGTCATCTATCGTAACTATCTGAACGATCCGTGGTTTCCGCATGACCCGTGGGAGCACATTTACGATCGCGAGCCGTTTGAAATCTACGCCGCACTTTCTTGCGGACGGCTGCGCGCTGATGGTTCGATGCTCACGCCCACCGATCTGCACATTCTCAGCATCGACTGCGAGCAAGGCCGACTGTCTGAGGATCAGGCCAACGAGGTCATTCCCCATTACCTCCGCGCCCTGCGTGAACCGGCCACCGATGCCGGGCCGGTGACGTGGGTTTATCCCTTTGCGACCTTCGATTCCTATCTCAAGCAGCAGCCCGAATCACTGCCGCAGGCGTTTTTTCAAGATCACCTGATCTGGCGAAGCATCGAAGGGGGCTTGCCGCTGAACACGGTGGTGCATGAGGCGGATTTTGTGTCGCTGATCGCGGGCAATCGATTGCCGCGATCGGTCTATCTCGTGCCGGTGATTCCCGGTTTTGAATCCGTAATCAACGCCGCGCTACAGCACGCCCGTGATGGCGGAGAGGTGATCTTTATCGGCTCGCTGAAGCAAGCGCCGCAGACGCTTCTGGATGCGCTGGAGCTGAAGATCGACCCCGCCGAATTGTCAGGCGATTTTGACATGCGATTTGATGTGCGTCGTGACCGATACGCATCGGACGCGTTCGACCATCTGCCGCTTCGACACGAGCCCGTTACCGGCGGCGGGGGACTTGGCGAAGTAATAACCGGATCGGCTAAGCCGTTGATCAGCGCGACCCAGGGATCGCAGGAACGGGCGTACGCGACCGTGCGAGCCGCATTTGGCAAGGGCAGGATTGCGTGGCTGCGCGGGACGGTCCCCTTCGGCCCGGACCTAGCCGAGCCACACCTGCGGCCGGTGTTGCATGACCCGACGCGGTATCAGCGTTCCCAAGACCTGCTG
Organism: Phycisphaerae bacterium; assembly: GCA_041740275.1. Lineage (GTDB taxonomy): Bacteria > Planctomycetota > Phycisphaerae > Tepidisphaerales > Tepidisphaeraceae > BPJO01. Next base: position 477 of record JBGSMH010000331.1, on the reverse strand, counting down.
CGGCTGGTGTTGTCGCAGTTCGGATGGGTGATTCAGCAGGACCGACTTTCGCCTGAGATCGAACCGACGCGTTGGTTTATCAAATCGCGGGATGGCGGACTGTGGTTCTTCGGTTCCAAGGCCGACACGACGGTGACCAGTCGATTGCGCGTGCCCGACGGTGCACCGATCTTCACCGGACTGGAAACGCAGGTCGAGAACGGCCAGTCGATCGACCCGTTTGGCAAGACGATCTACAACGAGGTGCGGTTTTTTGTCCAGACGGATCGAACGGCGCGATTCATCGTCCGCCGCGTGCCCGAAGGCTCCCAATATAAGGCCGCGTTGACGCTGGAAGGTTGTGCCGCTGCGGACACGGTGATCATTCGCCTCGGGCGCGAGACGATCGCTGGCGGGCGATTTGTGGTGATCGCCAGCGACCATGCGGATCGAGTGCCCGCCGGCGCGACCGTGCCGCAGGTGAAGTATGAGATCGAT
>JBGSMH010000330.1:0-5226 GCA_041740275.1 Phycisphaerae bacterium | reverse complement strand
AAAGTGTTGCGCGCCGCGTGCAACTGTTGCAACTCCTACCTTTCCGGCCGGAGATTGGGCCTTCTTATTCACTTGTCAATGAGCGATCGCAGCGCACGGAAACGCGATGATGCATCCCCAAACGCAGCGCAAAACGACCATGGTACTATATCCTCAAAAACTGCGAAAGTCGGCGGTAATATCAGGCAAATCCGCCGATTTCTTGCATCCACTGACACCATGTTGTCACCCCCCCCTCGCCCACTTCGCAAATGGTCGGACCTTCTTTTTCCGCACGACGGGATTGGTGGGTTAATAAATCCACCCTTGTATGCCTGAATCGCATGGGCGATAATGCGGTTCAAGAAGCCACTTCGGAGGATACGATGAGCCATTTGTCACGCAATGAGGACCGTCGCTGGATTCGCCGCGCCACTTGCCTGGGATTGCTGAGCAGTGTGATGTTGGCCGGTGCATTGCATGCTTTTACGGTGGAAAAGAACGTCAACTCAGGCGAGCCGCCGGTGGAGAAACGCGTCCTGTTTACCAAGGGACAGGCTGACAGCGTCACAATCGAGGACAAGACTGGCAACACCAAGACCAGCTTTACTGACGATGGGGCGATCCAGGTCCTCATCACCGGAAGCGGTGCAATCGAACCAACCATCACATTCAAGGATGACAAGGGAAAGCCGATCACCTTTGATGCCACGAAACATCAGTACCTGTTGGTACGCATGAAGTTGGAGGGTGACATCAAGCGGACTTTCCCGAATGGCAAGGTGACCGCATCACGTCCCGATAACCTGTGGATGGCGTTGCGTGTGGTTGATGCCAATGGCAACATGTGCGGGGCCGTCAATATCGCGTCGGTGACGGATGACGAGAAAACGCCGTCCGAGATGACCACATTGAAGGTCCCGATGCTGCTGGTCAGGGGCTATGCAGACGCCGATTCGACTCAAGCCGCCGGGGTTCGCTTCCTTTTCGCCAAGACACATGACTACAACAACCGAGATTTTCGACTGATCGTTGAACATATCGCGGTGGCGGACTGAACGATCTGCAGAATCAAACCATCATCTCGTTTCCGGAGAAGGCAATGAAAAATCCCATCGCATCAGTGCTATTGATGACCATCCCTATATTGCTGATGGCTGTGCCCGTCCCAACCGTGGCTCAGGATCAGGTCGACATAAACTTCAACCTGTCGCAAGTTCCCGCAAACGACCCGAAGGTGGAGAATGCGCCCGATGTGGTCGAAAAACTCAAGGGCGTGCATCCGCGACTACTCTTCACGAAGCCCGAGATCGAAGCCCTGAAGAAGGCCGCCGAGAGCGATCCGATCCTCAAGTCTACCATTGAGGATGTGGTCAGTTGGGGAAAGCGAATCAAAATCCCCGTTGAAGACCGTCCCGACATCGTAACCAACGACACCCCCGCACTAGCCAAGGCTTTCGGGCAGTGGACGCAATTGGCTTACGCTTACGCGCTGGAGCCGAACGACAATGCCAAGCAGGCGATCATCAACGTCCTGACGATGATGACCAATACGCCGCACTGGGCGGTTGGGCTGGAACTCGATTCCAACATGGGCGCCGCCAACAACATGCTGATGGTCGCCATTTTGTTTGATGCGATCCACGACGATTTGGAGCCGGACCTGCGCGAAAAGGTGTCGCAGAAGCTGCTGACGATGGCCCGCCGGATGCATTACCTGGGATATCAGCAAAAGGCGCAGGTCAAGATCAAGTATTGGCAGCAGGACCCGGCGAATAACCACCGCTGGCATCGCGGCGCGGGCATGGTCGCGGCGCTGCTTACGCTCGCGGACCGTGAGGGGATGGAGACCGACTATCTTCTAAATCACATGAAACAGGAGATGGACTTCCTGCTCAAGTGGTACCCCCACGACGGCGACTGTCACGAAGGTGCCACCTATCAGGCGTTCGGGTTCACCTATCTGGTCCTGGCGGCGCGGATGATGGATCGGGTGGCAGGAACCGAGTATCTCAAGCACCCGGGTTTCGCCAATGCCTGGGCGCAACAGATCTATTACACCGCGCCCGGCCGCAAGGGGTACATGACGTTCGGCGATGCACCGAATAGTGAAGGCCCGTTCCGACACCTCGATGCCGGGTTCTTTATCTCACCAGCACTGACACGCGACAAAAACGTGCAGGCGGCGATGCTGAACGACTACAAGAATCGCGGCAACGGTCGCGGCCCGTGGACGATGCTGATGTTCTACGATCCGACGGTCGGTACAGGCGACCATAAGGCGATCCCCAAGCACCGGATCTTCCCCGATCTGGGTGCGGTAAGCATGCGCGATTCATGGGAGCCCAACGCGGTCCTTTTCACGTTCAAGTGCGGTCCGTACGGCGGGTATAAACTGAACGAATATCGCCACGCCACGCCCGACAAGGAAGGTCGGCCTCACTACGTCAACATCGCCCACGACGACCCCGACGCCAACAGCTTTGCCATGGGTGTGGACGGCGACTTCATCTTCCATCCGGGAAACTACTCGACACACAAGTTGACCATTCAGAACAACACCCTCACCATCAACGGCAAAGGCCAACTCGGTGAGGGCAGCCCATACACCCAGCCGATGCCCGGCGTCGATATGCGTGAGTTGTCTTATCTGGTCGGCTGGAAGACCGACGAATCGGGGCGCCTGATCGTTGAAGGCGAGGCCGGGAACGCCTACGAGTCGCTCGATCGCTTTCGCAGAACCGTGATCTGGCTGCCTGGCGAATATCTGCTGATGCTTGATGACGTCCGCGCCAAGGATCAAAGTACGATCACCTGGCGTGCTGTCTCCGAAAAAGCCCAGTTCGACAAGCCCGAAGAGGGCCGCAGCTATGCTTACACCAAGAGCGGCAAGCGCGTCGATTTCCAGATGCTGGCCAACAAGCCCTTCAAAGGGTCGATCGACTATCAAATGCTCTCCGGGCGGTGGTCACAACTGTTGATGCAGCAGTTTCAGTTCCACCTGGATGCCCAGCAGGTCAAGTTCGCCGCACTGATGGATCCGTGGAAGAAAAAGGTCAGTATGACCCTCAAGGAAGATGGGGACATCCTGACTCTGACAGTCAAAGGCGAGGGCATCGACGACGTGTGGACGTTGCAGCCGGCAAAGGATCTGAAGACCCCGTCGGTCCTGACCGGCAAGCGAGCGGGAGAGCCTCTGATCTCGCTCACCGACGCTGACAAGGCCCCGCAAGGCGATCCGCACTAGCGGTACTTCACCGCCGCCTTTTCCACGAGATCGCAGGGCAGGCACAGCGCGTGTTTACCTGGATTTGTCGGCGAGCTGGGTTTTGAGTTTTTCGACTTCTTCCTGAAGCTTTCGCATCTGGACAAGCAATTCGGGAAGTCTGCGGATGGCACCTTGCTCGCGGAGGGCCTGGCGGTGGGGGAGTGCGGGCAGGCCGGAGACGGCCTGCTTAGCCGGGACGTTGTCGACGATCACCGCGTGCCCGCCGGCCATCACACCATCGCCGACTTTGACGTGATCGCGTACGGCAGTCGCGCCGCCGAGCGTAACGAAGTTGCCGATGTTGACAGTGCCAGCCATCCCGGCTTGTCCGCAGATGATGCAGTGCATGCCGATCCGCACGTTGTGCGCCACTTGCACGAGATTGTCGATCTTGGTCCCGCGTCCGATGCGGGTTTCGTTGAACTTGGCGCGATCGACGCAGGAACACGATCCGATCTCGACATCGTCTTCAATAACGACGGTGCCGATCTGCGGGATTTTAACCTGACTTTTTCCGTCCCAGCGATAGCCAAAGCCATCGGTGCCGATGATCGACCCGGCATTGATGATGACCCGGCTGCCAATCGTGATGCGTTCGCGGATGACGACGTTGGGGTAAAGGATGGTGTCGTCGCCGATGACGACATCGTCGCCGATGATGACGCCGGGATGAACGCGAACATTTTTACCCAGTCGGGTGCGTTTGCCGATGACGACCAGCACGGAGATCGCAGACCCATCGCCAATGATCGCGGTCGGGTCGACATGCGCCCCGGCGGCGATGCCGACTGCTGGCTGGGGGATGGGCGGGGCAAGCAGTTCCATCAGCTTGGTCAACGCCAGATCGGGATCATCCACCAGAAGCGTCGGCAAATTGTCACGCGGGGTGAACTTAACCTTTCGGCCCGCCAGCACCGCTCCGGCGCGGGTGACTTTGTATTGCTTGACGAACGCGTCGCGGGTGAGGATCGACAGGTCGTTCGGCCCGGCGTCCTGCAAGGCGTTGACGCCGCGCAGATCGAGGTCGCCGTGCGGGGTGGGGCACGGGACATCAAGGATCTTCGCCAGATGCGCGAGAGTGGGCATGGTAATGCAGATCAGGTTTTGAGAATCAGAAAGCTGAAGTTCGGGTGAACCGATTCAGTGCAACCCGATCGATCACCCGAACCTCAAGATCGAAAAAAGCTAGTTGGCGGCGGGTGCGTAACCAGCGTCCAGCTTGGCAAGCACTTCCTGCGTGATGTCGATGGTGTCGTCGCTGTAGAAAACGGCTCGCGACAACAACGCGGGCATCAACTGTTGAAGCGGAATGCGTTCCAGATCGGCATCGGCGATATCGGATTGCTCAGCGATCACCAGTTGCACACCCTTGGCTTTGGCGACTTCGGCGACGGCGTCCTTGATCTTGATGCTGATCTTGCGCGCCTGATCACGGAACTTACGGGTCAATTCCTGATCGGCCTGCTTCACCCATACCTCGTTTTCGGTGCGCATCTGAACAACCTGCTTGTTCAATTCCGTCCACTGCGGGGCATCGGGCTTGATCTGTGCCTGTTGATTCTGAAGCTCCTGCAGCTTGGCCTGGCGTTCCTTGGCCTGGTTCTGAAGCGCGATCTGGTCGGCCTTGAAGGCTTCGTTGCTGGCTTTGGTCTCTTTCATTTCCTGAAGGATCAAAGCCGGGTTGACCACCGCGACCTTGGTCTGTGCAAAACTCATTCCTGTCAGCAGCAACACCGCGGCTGCGATCATCATTGCGTTACGCATTATCTGTATTCCTTTCATCAAATACGTCATCAGTCTATCAGACACCCGCCAACGCGCATAGTACCCCCATCAACCGGTGTTGTAACGCTGCGAAAATGTCACCTGTTTGACGCAATGAAAATGTCACTTGTTTCGGTCCTGTTATAGGGCTGTGATGGAGCATTTGACGATGAGCAGGAAAGAGCGTGAACGGTTGTGCATTTTTGAACAGGTAA
>JBGSMH010000329.1:0-2346 GCA_041740275.1 Phycisphaerae bacterium | reverse complement strand
GCCGCCGCCTCGATGATCGCTGCCGCGCCGAGGCTGGCCCCGACACCGACCACCCGCCGTGCCGCATCTGGATGATTCTGCTTGATCCAATCGACCGCACCGATCACATCCGCAGACTCGGTCGCACCAAAGCTTGTCAATTGCCCCGATGATTCGGCATGCGCACGCAGGTCGATCGTCAGCACATTGATCCCCGCTTCGTTCAACTTTTGCAAGATCATCCACATGCTCGACTTGCTTGATCCCAGCCCGTGACAAACGATCGCGGTGATCGGCGAAGACTCACTCGCGGGGATATACCAACCGGCCAGACGCGTCCCGTCCGATGCCGTGAATTCCACCGACTCGTACGCCAGCATGATCACGCTTCTGGGCGTTTCCGGCGGCACCACGCGCGGGCGATAGACCATCGCCGCACTCATCACCCAGGGCAACGCGAGCGACCCAAAAACGATCACCCGCGTCATCACCGCCAGCGCCAATCGCCACCGTGCAATGCCCGGCCGATCGATCCTATAGAGTCGAAACACCGCCGCTTTGATCGCGGTATCGACCACCCGCAACAGGAGCATGACCGACACGCCAAAGTAGATCGCCTTGGCGATCTGTCCGTACGCGACCGACCCGCCCGTCGCAAACACATACGCCGCCAGGATCACTCCCGCCAGCAACGATCCGCTGATCCATGCCCCGGCCACAGACCGCTTGAGCCATGTCCGCCCCTTGGTCGCAAATACCCCCAGCGACGCGGCCGGAAGGAGAACATAGATCCCGTGCAGAATGAATGAAGCGATCGCCAGCATCTGTGCCGTTTAGTATACGGCAATCCGCGCCCGTCGTAACGAAATGGTGTTCTACTCCATTTTTCCGGAGAGATAGGTTTCGTACGACGTCAGGTCCATCAACCCGTGCCCGGACAGGTTGAACAGGATAACGCGTTTTTCGTTCTTTGCGCGGGCGTCGAGCGCTTCGTCGATCGCGCCGCGGACGGCGTGGCTGGACTCGGGGGCGGGGATTAGGCCTTCGGCTCGGGCGAACTGCATGGCGGCCTCGAAGACCGACTTCTGCCCATACGCTTTGGCTTCGATCAGACCCTGCTTGTAGAGGTGCGACACCGTCGGTGCCATGCCGTGATAACGCAGCCCACCGGCGTGGATGGAAGGCGGGACATAGGCGTGTCCGAGCGTGTACATCATCATCAGGGGCGTCATCTCGGCGGTGTCGCCAAAGTCATACCGAAACTCGCCTTGCGTCAGCGACGCGCAGACGCTGGGCTCGATGCCTAGGATGCGCGTCTTGCGATGGTTCTTGATTTTCTCTCGCACGAACGGGAACGCGATGCCCGCGAAGTTGCTCCCGCCGCCGACACAACCGACGACGACATCCGGATATTCCCCGGCCAGTTCCATCTGCTTAAGCGACTCTTCGCCAATGACGGTCTGGTGCAGGCAGACGTGGTTGAGGACCGATCCCAGCGCGTACTTGGTGCCGGGGTTGTGGACGGTATCTTCGATGGCTTCGGAAATCGCAATTCCCAGCGAACCGGGGCAGTGGGGGTCTTCTGACAGCACTTTCTTTCCGTACTGCGTCGTGTTGCTGGGGCTGGCATGAACGGTAGCGCCCCAGGTTTGCATGAGCATCTTGCGATAGGGCTTCTGATCGTACGACACGCGCACCATGTAGACGCAGCACTCGAGCCCGAACAACGACGATGCCATCGCCAGCGACGCGCCCCATTGGCCGGCACCGGTTTCGGTGGCCAGCCGTTTGGTGCCCGCCAGTTTATTGTAATACGCCTGCGCGACCGCGCTATTGGGCTTGTGCGAACCGGCCGGGCTGACGCCTTCGTATTTGAAATAGATATGCGCCGGCGTATCCAGCGCCTGCTCCAATCGCACCGCCCGGATCAGCGGCGTCGGCCGCCACAAAGCCAAGGCCTCGCGGACCGGATCGGGGATTTCGACATACGCCTCCCGCGTCATCTCCTGCTCGACGATGTTGGCCGGGAAGATCGCGCTCATGTCCTGCGCGCTGGCCGGTTGCTTGGTCCCCGGATGCAGCGGCGGTGCCATCGGCTCGCTCACGTCGGCCAGAACGTTGTACCAATACGTGGGGATGTCTTTCTGTGTCAGGTCAAAACGGGTGGTTCGCATGGCGGGGGATGATAACAGGATAATCTTGTCCGTTGAAGAGGGCGCGGTGTTGGGCTGTTGTAACGCTGCGAAAATGTCACCTGTTTGACGCAATGAAAATGTCACTTGTTTCGGTCCTGTTATAGGGCTGTGATGGAGCATTTGACGATGAGCAGGAAAGAGCGTGAACGGTTGTGCATTTTTGAACAGGTAA
>JBGSMH010000328.1:0-4024 GCA_041740275.1 Phycisphaerae bacterium | reverse complement strand
CCCAGCCCATGTTCCCTCAGCGGAAAAAAAAGGCCGCATGTCGATCTGGAAATGCGTCTTGAGAAGGAAAAGGCCGGTGCCGAAAAGTGCGCGCGCGAGGCCTTCACGCTTAACGCGGGGCGGGATTCATAGTTGGCCGGTTATCCGGCAGCCGGATCGCCGAAGACGAGTTGCTCGCGGAGCCACGCTACGAACTCTTCTTCGGAGAGCGGATCGGGGCACAGGCCCCACTCGTTCCACCGACGGTTGACCATCAGCCACCACTCATCGAGCAAACGTTGAACCGGCTCGGGCGACTTCTCCATCTTCGCGAGCGTCTTGCAGTCGGCAACCATCCCGTTAAGCGCGATGATGCTCGAATCGCCTTCGACGTAGCGAGACGCTTCTTCGAACAGTTTTCGCAGCTCGGGGACGGGCATTGCTTGGCTCGATAACGTGAGGCCGTTGAGCGGCCGCGGCGGCGCACGCGCGACGCTCGACCGCAAGTAATGTATACCGCCGCCGCTGTCCGCTCCAATGGCGGGTTATGACTCGGTCCCATCATTTTCGGGGATGCGATACCCCTGCATTATCGATCACATCACTGAAATCCGGCTTGCTCGACAGCGAGATTGGAATTCGTTGCTTCATCACGACGTTCAGGACATCGAGTGCCACGGGAGGTGGCTCAGGCGCATCGCTATTCTCCCGGTAATACCACACGACGTTATTCGCAGGATCGCATTGACTGATCCGATCTTTGAGCTGCTGGAGCGTTGTGGGTGCACCGTCGAGGACGAGCGACCCGTTCGCCATGACCTTGATCTTTACAGGGGTTGCTGGCATGGCTTCTCGATTGGTTGGAGCCTGCGTCGTGGCGGTTTGCGTCGTCGGCGATGGCGATGGGGCCCTGTCGCACCCGACGATTAAGGCGATGCCGACACAAACTGCGGATAGTCGGAGGAGAGTCATAACGTAATTGCATTCAGCGGCCGGCCGGGCACCGTACCGCTCTCAAATCACAAGGACCGTTCCGCCCGGCCGGTCCGTTGCAGTGCGGGGTTATGCCGCCGTCGTGTAAGATCACGGGCGGAGGTCACTACGGTGACAGAGTTTACTCTCACGCTACCGCGAATGAAACTGGAATGCCGACGCTGCCGCTATACTTGGAAGCACGGTGTGCCACTGTGGGATCGCGGACATCTACTGATGAAGCGAGGAGGCAAGATCGTCTACGTTGAAGACGACCTGGGCTACCTGCTCGACGAATCTATCGACGTCGCGGTTTTGCCGCTACTTCGGGAAATCGGCTATTCAGCGTTCATCGACGCATGCTCACAATGCGGCCACGTTGACATTCGACTCGTCCGCGGACTGCTGGCTCCGCCGAACTACGGTACCGAAAACTTTGACTGTACAAATCTGGACGAAAATGACTTCATTCGAGCCGGCTCGAAATGGCGGCTTCGGCCTGAAGCAAGTGACGCGCTTACCGGCCATGAGGCGGGATAACTAATAGGACTTTATGCCAAGTGCGCCGGGAGGCCAGCGTTGGACGAATCAGCGGCGGTTGCACTGGGCATCAAGTCAGGTTGAACTGAACCGGCCGCTGGTAGGGGGATTGTACCGACCGGCCTCGGGTTTGTCGCCCGCGATGATGACAGGCTGCGGTCCATCGGATGCGACGTGCTGCTTCAGCGACCCATCTTCTCATTCACTCGATCCTGAACCTGCAACTCGCGTCTTGACCACTTGCCACTTGCTGATCGAGAAGCGTTTGTCCATGACCTCGGGGCCACGGCAGACGCCGCCGCCTTGAGGGGACCAGACAAGGTCACGCGGCAGGATGGGCTGATCTGGATCTTCTCGCGGCTCAAGGACGGTTCCGCGGGCGGTATCGCCGGTGGCGAAGACGGTTGCGACGACCCGAAGCGAATCCGCCCGCTCGATGCCGTCTTCGTGCTCGGTGTCCGCCAGCGGGAGGATGACGCCGTCGCGGACGAAAAGCGGAATGCGAGCGAGGGGGGCATCGACGGTGTACTGTTTGCCGCCTTGGAAAACCTCGCCGGTGTGAAAATCGATCCAGCTCGAGCCGGGCAGGTAGACGGTGCGAGATGTCTGGCCGGGACGGACCGGGGCGGCCAGTAGATCGGGGCCGATCATAAACTGGTCATGGCATTCCCAGAGGGCGCGATTCGCCGGTTCTTCCATCACCATCGCCCGGACAGGCGGCGTGCCGTCCTCGTGGTAGCGGCCAAACGCGGTATAGAGGTATGGAAGGATCCTCATGCGGAAACACAGGGCTTCTCGCACGAGTGAGGTGGCGCGCTCGGTCTCGGGAATCCGTTCGCCGGCGTTATTGGCAGCGGCGTTCATGTGATGCCACGGCGGGTTGCGGATGTACCACCCGTCGATCTGCGAAATCGGCGAGAGCGTGACCAGTTGCACCCGCCGGACCAGTTCGTCGATCGAACTGGCATCGCGCAGTTCCGGACACCACAGCAGGCCGCAAAACCCGCTGTTGGTCAATCCACGGACAAAGTCATCGAAGTCATAGAGATCGCTGTACAGCGCAAAAGGCAAGGGTGCCGCAAGTGCGTGGGATGACCGGACCAGCGAGAAGTGCGGCTGGCGGCGGGCCTTGAAGACCGAGTCGATCGTCCTCTGGTAAAGCACGCCCAGCAGGCTGTGCATTTGTTCGCCATCGGCACCACTGGGGAATCGGGACCACTCCGGGAATGACCACGGCGAGCGGATGAAATCACTGTTGTCGCACTCGTCGAGCTTGAAGCCGGTTATGCCGTGCGAAACCAGTTGCTGGTCGTGGTGTCTTGCGAATGAGTCGGCGGCGACGGGGTCGAGGAAATCGGGGACAAGCCCGTCGAACGCGAGTTGATCGCCGCATCGGCCGGTGATATCGCCCGCCAGCGGTGATGCCGGGTGGACAAAGGCGTGCTCCCAGAGATTGACGCGGTAGCCCAATTCGGTCATTCGGTCGATCACCGCCTGCGGGTCGGGGAACCGGTCGGGCGAGAAGACGAAAGTGCAGGGATACGCCGCAGTTTGCCATCCGGGTTCGAGCCCGATGACGTCCATCGGCATCTTCTCTGCCCGCAAACGTTCGGCCATCGCGACGACTTCATCTGCGGTGGCGTTGCTGGAGCAGCGATACCAGTTGCCCAGCGACCACATCGGCGGCAGCACCCCGCCGCCGGAGAATAGGTTGTAGCGCTGGACCGCCGACACCAATGTGGGGCCTGCGAAGACATAGACATCCACGCCTTGGGAGACCGGAATATCGATCACCACCCGATCGCCGGCATGGCGCGGGCGATAGAGTTCGTGCGTGGTGGTTGCCAACTCGCCCTGTTTTTCGATGTGCCTGCGGGCGATGCGCGTCGCAGGGACGTGCGTGCCGAAATAGAAACTGGCGTACCGGCAGGTATCGACCAGCACGCCGTAGCCATCGGTGGAGCAATAGAAGGGGACGGGCGCGTGGGAGTCGCCGGTGTCGGCGACCGGATCGCTGTTGACGCGGAGCGTCTTTTTCTTGCCGTTTTGCAGGTGGGATTTGAGCTGCAACCCCAGGCCGAAGATGCCCTCGTTGCTCGCCAGCGGAATCGCGATCGTGCTACCGCGGGCCGAAACGGTAAAATCAAGCTCGTCGCTCGTCCAGCGCGGGACCGGACATTCCGGTAGGTTCTGCATCGCCGCGATCCGGGGTCTGCTGGTCGTGACCGAGACCGGCGAAATCCGCTCTGGATCGCCGAAACGGTATCGCCATACGCCCGGAGCAACATTTTCAACTGTGGTTTGGTTCAAACAAGGACTCCTGCCAGAGAACGCGGTCAAACGGATTGTCTGATACCCGTTGTCGAGCGGCCCGTCAATGCTCGTGATTGGCGGCTGTTGTAACGCTGCGAAAATGTCACCTGTTTGACGCAATGAAAATGTCACTTGTTTCGGTCCTGTTATAGGGCTGTGATGGAGCATTTGACGATGAGCAGGAAAGAGCGTGAACGGTTGTGCATTTTTGAACAGGTAA
>JBGSMH010000327.1:0-1527 GCA_041740275.1 Phycisphaerae bacterium | reverse complement strand
CTCTCGCTGGCGGCGGATATCGACCGCGTGCAGCGCGCCCCCGGTGCCGATCAACTGAGCCTGACCGACGCGCGGATGGCTTCGCTTCGCGACTGCATCGAAGAACTGCTCTCTTCCGAGGTCGGCCGCGCCGAGCGGGTGCAGATGATGCTCTCGGATAAGACCCCGCCCCCGGCACGTTAAGACTGATCATCGGGTCGTTCGCAGCCACGCGACATAATCCGTCACCAGCCAGTTGGGTATAGCGTGCAGATCGTGATCGATCGGCAATTCACACGGCGAACACAGCAGCATCGCTACCAGCAGATACTGAACAGACCAGATCGCCTCCAGACCGTCTTTGAGGTGCTCCACGGCATCGCCTGCCAACACATCATCCTCCGCGTCGCGCCCAGGTCGGCCATTCTCGCACAAAGCGATCGAGCGATGGATCGCGCCCATCGTTCCCAGATAGAGGATCGCGAGCGTCTCTGTGCTGGCTCCCAGCCAGACGTTGGCAACGAAACGTCTCAACGCGCGGATGCGGGCGGCGTGGGCGTCGGTCGGGGATGCAGCGTAGTCGCGGACCGCTTCCATCACCTCCTGATAGACCGGGTTGTACTTGTCGATGTGGTCGGGCGTCTCTCCGGCAGCCAGAACCGGGATGCTGTCCCACGGATCAAATGGAACCAAGCCCTGTTGCTGTAGCACCGGGCGGACGAATTGATGTGACCGATCGTTCAACATGCTCGCCGCGAACGAAAACGAACTGTTAGAAATCGCCATCGCATCCGCCAGCGAGAGGACGCGGAAATCAGGATAAAAGCCAAACTCGATCGGCGTGGGCAAATTCAGGTCGCAAGCGCAGATCGGCCCAAACTCTGCAAACTCGGGCAGCACCTGATCAATCTCGTCGCTGGCGATATACAGCAACGGCTTGTCCCAGCGATCCCAGTTTTCCCGCAGCCACTTCACATACCACGCGCCGGGTGCGATGAAATATCGCCCGTGCCCGAAATCGCCGCGTCGCAGGTGGATCGCGATGAGCGTCCGGCCTTGGCGCCTTTGCTGGATCGCGGCGTCAATCGGTTCGCCAATCTCTTTCACGGGCGCGAATAGTGAACGAAACATCGCGCGATCGGGAGAGAGATATTGAGTGGGGTACTGGCAATAGGCAAACAGATCGACATTCCGCACCGGCATCGGAAGTTTATCCAGCACGGTTGCCCCATCGACATCATCTACGAGCAGGGGAAGCGATTCGGTAATGGGCGGATCGTCAAAGCCGAACAGTTGCTGGCCAATCCATGCTGGCGTTTGCAGATTTAGCCCGTGTCGGTGCGCATAGATTCGCAAGAAAGCATATTGCAGCACCTGATTCCCGAATCGGCCATTCATGCCGAGGGTTGACATCGCCAGGATTCCGCCGCGTGGAGGGGATGAACCGCTCATTCGACACTCCGATGTGTGGAATGTTAGGACCACTCAAGCCGAGTCACAAGCCATCTGTGCCCCTGTTGTAACGCTTTGAAAATGTCACCTGTTTTG
>JBGSMH010000326.1:0-5331 GCA_041740275.1 Phycisphaerae bacterium | reverse complement strand
CGGCATGACCGGGACGGGGGCGCGTCAGCGGGGGGGTCTTCTCGGGATCATCCAGCCGGTAATCTTTGTTCGGAATCAGCATCGTGATCGGCGAGCCGATCGTCGTGTTCATCCGCGTGCCGGTGAGAAACTCCACGCGGTCAGTCTCGATCTTCTGCCGCCCGCCACGACCGTAGCCGCCCTGGCGACGTTGCAGTTCGAGGTTGATCAGATCGACGTCGATGTCGATGCCTGCGGGCATCCCTTCGACAAGGGTGATCAACGCCTTGCCGTGAGATTCGCCCGCGGTCCGGTAGGTGAGAATGGCCATGATGTGATGTTACAGAATCCGAGGCGTTGGGTCATCCGGGAATCAAAGGCCGCGCCGGGGCGGGCCGATCGGGTTCGGGTGCGTTGCCGTCCGGGCGAACGTAGTTGACCCGTCGCATGATCGCTGCGGGTGCAAACCAGTTTTGCACGATGCCGCTGTAGGCGATGGTTTCCATCTGCAACTCGCCGCGCGTGCGGGCGCGGGCAAAGCCGTCCAGATCGGTTGAGATCTTGGTCTCGACATCGAACAACTCCGCTGCCACCACTTTGTCGGCGATCTGGGCTTTGATGACGGTGTGCTTGGGCAATTGCGACTTGGAATTCACGCCCCGCAGTTGCTCAGTCATTGCCCGGACCAGTGTCGAAGCGTAGTTGTCGGCGATCGGCACACCGGGGATTCGGCTGTTGAAGCTGGTAAACCAATCGGACGTAAATACGAGTTGATCCAGCGATGCCAGTCCGGATAGTTTGGCCTTGGCGACTGCGGCGTCTGCGGCTTCGACCGCCTTGGCGAAGGCGTTCTTGCGACGAACATCTTGGTCGACGCGATCCTTCACATCCGCCAGTGCCTTGGCGGGGTGGGACGGATCGGCTTCGACGACTCTTGCGATGTACGTCCGATCGGGCGTCCACAGGGGCTTGGTCGGCTCGAGCAGATCCAATTCCGCCTGCCCTGTCTCGGCCTGCGGATGTAGGGGTCGCAACTGGCCGAACAAATAGCTGGCGGCCGGTTGCTCGCGATCGCGCGGGCCGACTTCTTCGACCAACGCACCACCCATGCCGGGCTTCATGCGGAAGGTTAGGGAATCGACCAGCACATTTTCATTGACGACATCGACGGTGACGTTGTGGCGTTTCTGCACCTCATCGCGCACCTTCAGCAGATAGTCATGACTCGAGAATTCCACGCCGCGAACCTTGGTCGAGGCGACCTGTTGCGTCGTGGCGGTCAAATCCTGTGTGAGGCGGATGAAGTCGTCGTTCATCAACTCGACAACCATGTTCACCACCGCCCGGCGACGCTGCTCGATCAGCGGCTGGCGGATCGCGTCATACACCTTTGCACTGACGCGCTCAAAAGGCAGTTTCACCGGCTGGGTTGAGGCGGCTTGCGTTGTTGCCGACTGCGTTGATGAAGCTTGCGTGGTCGCAGGCGTTGCCGCGGGCTTGTCGGCGAATTTCTCCCAGTTGCGGTTGTAATAGATGCGGGCTTCTTCTTCCCAGGCAAACTCAACCTTGGATTTCAGCACCGCCGCCATCACCTGATCTTCGGGGACCGCAATGTATTGCAGCCGCAGGCGATCGGGCACGCGATAGCCAAAACCGAACGGGTTGGCATCGCTGAAAGTTTGCGGCACGACCGCAGCATAGGCGTCGAAGTGAGATTTCAGTTCTTCATCGGTCGGTGCGGGCAGATCCTTCAAGTACGCACTGGCATCAAAGATCGCGAATCGCGCCTTGGCCTGCTGAAACCGCTCGGCCAGGCGGTCGTTGATCATCGGCGTGCTAATCTTCACGCTCTGCAGCGACCGCAGGAATTGATCCCGCACCGCCAGCGCCATCCGCACGCTTTGCTTCATCCCCTCGATGGCCGGCGGGTTGGTCAAGGGCTGGAGGACGACGGTCGGATACTCCTGCGTTAACACCTGAGGCTGGGCATTGTCCGAAAAGAAACTGTCCACTTCGCCTTCATCGGCGATGGTGAAATTGTCGCTCGCCTCGGTCGCCAGAAGCAGCCAGAGAATCTCGTTCTCGCTGCAGCGTTGGTACAGATCGCGGGAGAAGCTTGGCGGCAGGATCGCGCTGAGGACAGGATCGGTTCGGAAACTGAAGATGCGATCCCATGCGGTCATGGGCTGGCCGGTCGAGGGATCGACCACGATCAGTTGTCGCAGGGATTGCAGTCGCGAGTGCGCCGACTGCATCGCAAGCCCATCGACCGCTTTGCCGTCGATCTTGCCGAACTGGGAGTAGTCGGAGTTGCAGTTGAGGCCCGTTGAAGGCAGCAGGAACGCCACCATCAAAAACGCCGCCGCTACCGCGAGAGTCTTTTTGCCGTGTTTATCGAAGAATCTATACATGAATGCTTGTTTGCCAGTTTGAGAAAATGTTGAATCAGGTGTGCATCAATTAGCCGGTTGCAGTCGCTTGATATCGTCGGCGGCTTTCTTGGAGGCCGGGTCGTTGGGAAACTCTTTGGTGATCTGTTCCAGAACCGATATTGCCGCCGGTTTGTCGCCGATCTTTTCCAGGATCTCTGCGGTGGCGACCAGCGAAGGCAACACATTGGGCTTGCCTTCCATGTCACCAAAGTGTGCGACGATCCGCATGAACATCAAAGCCGTATCCTTCATCGCCGCGGTGTCGGTCGGCTTGACCTCCGCCCGCTTGGCGGCCGCGAGGGTGTAGAGCGCGTCGCTCTGAAGGCGAGGATCGGAAATGCTCGCGCGATTGTCTTCAATCAGTTTGGTCGCCTCGGCGTATTTCTTCTGATCGAGCGCTAATCTCGCCTGTGCCACGCGGGCGGCGGCGAGTTGCTCGCGAATTTCGGGCAAATCCCCCAACTGATCCGCCACCTTCGCCAGTCGTTCCAGCGTCGCGGTTGCTGCCGCTTCATCGCCTTTGCGGCGATGCAGATCGACGAGCAGCGTATACATGCCCAACTGCTGCGGGCCTCCTAGATTCGGCAATTTTAGCGCGGTCTCGATATCGGCGATGCCGGTATCGATCTGCTTGTTGCCTTTTTCAGGGAGTGCGGGTTTGAACTGAAGTGCGTCTTCGGGACTGGCCTGCAAGAGCGCCAGATACGCGACGAGTTTGGCATCAAACCGATCGCTGTCACCCAGGGCGATCAGCAGACGCCGTGCGGCAAACGTTCGCAGCCACGGCTTGCTGGTGGCGCGGATCGCCTTGGTGTAGCCATCGATCGCCTTGGGCTTGTCATCCTTGGCAAACGCGACTTCGGCCTCATTGAAGGCGACTTCACCATCGACCGCGATATGGCTGACGCGAGCAATATCACGATCCGTTCGCTCCCCGCCGCGCGTGGTGTAGACCAGCTTGCCATCGACAAAATCGACGAACGTCACCTGCTGAGCGTTCATCCCTTGAACAAAAAGCTGATCCGCCTGTGCCAGCGCGCCCGCCATCAACAGCGCGCCTGCGAAGACCAACCAATATCGACCACGTTGAAATAGACCCATGCCTCAACCACCTTTCGGGCATCCATTACGCAATACGCCCACGGACCATCTTACCGCAAAACAGTCGTTTATGCAGGTCAGCGGGGCGCGTCTGGCAATGATTTTGGTTTTGCCAAGTCCTGCCGTGCGGATTACCACGCAATATTGCGGGTCGGAGGCCATTAGGCCCAAAAAGCCCGCAGCGCACCTTCGGGACAAGTCAGTGGCCGTATCGCCGACCATATATCGCGAGAATCTCAGCACCGTCTTTCTCATCCTTAAGCCAATACTTCTGCGCCTCTGTCATCTCAATTTCCGGCGGGACATCTGGAGGCCCGCGCATTCGCCAGATTACAGCTTCTTCGAATGTGAGTCGCCGGACGCCGCACTGTGGGACGCCGCATTGACGGGGAAACGAACCATCGACGAGTGAGATACCTTCCACCATTCCCCTGTACGTCCCAATGCAGACGCACGGGTGATAGGCGCAGTCTTCGTAGAAGTCGCCTGGCTTCAGATCGTCAGTAGTGCGGACCGCGGTTGGCATGCTACTCCCATTTATGGCGGATCAGACTCCTTGCCGATCGTACCGCGAGGCCAGTATCGAGCGAACAGCGGCTGTTTGTAGGGGATTATATCGAACGGCATCGGATTCGTCTCGCACAGTCAATTCCGCAATGCAGAGCAAACAAATGCGCCACAGAGATCACAGAGCACACAGAGAGCAACACCGCGTCGACAGGTTCTCTGTGCCCTCTGTGATCTCTGCGGCGAAATGATCTTTACTGAGCCCGCCCCAGCGCGATGCGTTGCTTCTGGGAATCGAAGTCCCTGATCACCACGATGACGGAGTCGCCGGGGGAGAAGGGTGGGTCGGTCGGCAGCACCTGAGACTTGTGCAGCAGGCCGACGCAGCCGTTGGGCAGGCGAAGGAAAGTGCCGAACTCGGCGAGTCGGTCGACAATCCCCGTTGTGACCGAACCGATCGGGAAATGCTGTAGAAACGTGGCCCACGGGTCTTCGGTTGTCTGCTTGTAGCTTGCGTGGATGCGACGCTTATCCATGTCGACCAGTTGGATGATGACTTCGATCTCCTGACCAATCTGAAACATGCTGCTGGCTTTGGCTTTTGGGTCGAGCCAGGAGAGTTGCGCGTTGTGAACCAGCGCCCGAAAGCCGCTCTTGAGTTTGATGATCGCACCGAAATTGATGAAGTGCTCAACCGTTCCCTTTGCCCTGCTGCCGATGGGATGTTCATCGGCCGCGGTATGCCACGGATTGGGTTTGGTCTTCCGGTAGCTGACTTTGACGAAAGCCCAGCCGTCGGACTTGGGTTTGACCTTGGTGACGACCACTTCCAGGACGTCGTCGAGTGCGACATGCTCCTCAATAGGCCGCAGTTCGTCTTTCCAGCAAAGTTCGTTGGGGGTGAGAAGTGCTTTACTGCGGTAGCCGATATCCATCATGGCCGCACCGTCGCGGAATGACACGATCCGGCCGGTCAATACCGTGCCAACTTCTGGGTAGGGGAGATCATTCTTCATATGCGACACTCCGAGTGTCTGGCGAAGGATGGGTCCAAACCATCCCCAATCGCCACCAGACGCTCACCGCAGTCGGTCGTTGATCAATTCGACGAGGCGGGATTCGAGCGCATCGTCGCGGCCGATGGCGTACCAGTAGCTATCGGGGATTGTTTCCCCGGCGTCGACGGATCGGCTGCCGGAGGCGTCGGGATCGGATCGGAAATAGGCCCGGCCGAGCACGCCGCTGACGCGCCGGTCGGTGATCGCTTGACGCTCGACGAGCACCTTGGGGGCGACAACGAAGCGATCGGCAT
>JBGSMH010000325.1:0-8758 GCA_041740275.1 Phycisphaerae bacterium | reverse complement strand
CGACGAGTGGCGCGTCGGTGGAAGCGGTCCTAATCGCCAGGGTGGGCTGGTTGTTATCGTCGACACGAATGGAGGCGAGCCCCTCCTCTTTGCCCGATCCGCCAATCCAGGTGGCCCACTCGATGGCGGTGCCGTCGGATTTGAGCTTGGCGATGCCTGATTCGGTGGTGCCGACCGGGGTGGCGCGATAGGCGTTGGTGAAGGCATTGGCGAAAGCGGTCGGCATGGTGTTGCTGGAACTGGCGTCGCGGACCAGGGGCACGTAGACGTCGCCGTTCTTGTCAACTGCGACATTGCGAGCCAATTCGCCGACGCCGACATAGCTGGCCCACAGCAGGCTTCCACCGTCGTTAGAGAGCTTGGCGGCAAAGGCGTTCTGGTCGCCATAGCTGGAGGGGGAGGACGTTCCAGCAAAAGTCTGCTGAAAGGCGTTGGCGGTGACCGGGAAGCCCTGTCCGGCGCGGCCGGCGATGACGACATTGCCCTGCGGATCAAGCTCGACGGCATAGGCGCGGTCGTAGCCCGGGCCGCCCAGGAAGGTCGACCAGATGAGGTTGCCGGTCGGCCCGAACTTGGCCGCATAGACGTCGCTCTGGCCGAACGAGCCCAAGCCGCTGCCGCTGGTGGTGGTGTTCTTGGTTGGCTGGAAGACGCCCGGTGTGGTGGGAAAGTTGGCGGAGTTTCCACCGCCGACGACGTAGATATTGCCCTGTGCGTCGGCGACGACGTCGCGGGCCTGCTCCCAGCTTGAGCCACCCATATAGGTGGAAAAAGCCAACTCCCACTGGCTGGCGGCGAATGTGGGGGCGGCCGGCAGCGCACAGGCGATGGCGGCGGCGAGGAGAACTCGGGACTTACGCATTTTCTCGATCTGCATGGGTGCAACTCCGTAGGTGTTTGCCCGGGCGGCCTGAAGGCGACAAGCCTAACTGAGGCCAGACATCCGAACTGTCGGGTAGAATAGCACGCGTTAGCGGGGGGATGCAAGAAAAATGTGGAAAAGGTTTGATGTGGCGGTCAGGCGCGAGGGTCGACGGCGCGGCGACGATGGTAACGGGGTCGGCTCTCGTGTTCATCGATTAGTCTCGTAACAGCTTACCCATCCTTCCAAAGACGTTAGCGGGTGTCGGTCAGGAAGGCGATTCTGACGGCGGTTCACATCCCACGGCCAAGGACCGACCGCCATTCCCCGCCCAAATCCTGGTATCTCCGCACTAAAAAAGTCACTATGACCGCGCTGCCGCAAAATTGGCAGACCCTGTTTATAATCCCGGCATGCCGCCGATCATCCGACTCGCCACCGAAGCCGATTTGACCGCGATCAACACGATCTACAACCACTTCGTGCTCACCTGCACCTGCACCTATCAGGAAGTGCCCGAAACGCTTGAATCGCGTCAGAAATGGCTCGTCGCCCACGGCTCGACCCACCCGGCGGTGGTGGTGGAACTCGATGGACGAGTCGCCGGATGGGGGTCGATCTCTCCGTTCCACGCCCGGTCGGCATTTCGGTTTACTGTCGAAGATTCGGTCTATATCGCCCCCGACGCTCAGGGACGCGGGTTGGGACGACTCGTTTTGCAGGATCTGATCGACCGCGCGACGCAAATCGGGCACCGGCAGATGGTTGCGCTGATCGACTCATTTCAGCCGGGCAGCCTGGAACTGCACCGCCGATTCGGGTTTGTCGAAAAAGGCCGACTCGATGACGTCGGACTTAAGTTCAACCGCGCCCTGACGATGGTCTATCTGCAGCGATCGCTAACCTAAACTCATCGCCCGAGGAACAGATCGCGGCCTTTGACCAGCGACACCATTTTTCGGTCGGCGATTGATCGCTTGTTCATCCAGAACCCGCAATCCGGGTGGACCCACTGCACACGTCCGGGGCCCATGATCTTGCTGGCCTGCTCGATACGGCGGGCGACCTCTTCAGGGGTTTCGACCGTGTTGACCTTGATGTCGATCACGCCCAACCCCAATCCGATGCGCGGATCGAGCAACTCCTTGAAGTGCGACAATTCGTCGTAGCCGCGGAAGGCGAATTCGAGGACGACGTGATCGCAGTGCAGGCGGTTCATGAAACCGATGAGTTGCGTCCATGTGCCCTTTTGGATCGACTGCCCGCCGTAGTTGCCGAAGCAAACGTGAACGCCTTTTTTGGTGGCTTTGGTGCAGGCATCGAGGATGAGGTTGATGGAATCCGCCGCCCAGTCGGCTTCTTCGGCGTGGCCGGTGATGTTGGCTTCGTCCACCTGAATCACATCCGGATCGATCTCCGCCACCTGTTTTGCCAGCGCCCGGCCGATCGCCATCGCCAGTTCGGGCTTGGATTTGTAGTGATGATCCATCAGCGTCTTGCACAGCATGTGCGGGCCGGTGAGGGTGAACTTCATCGTGTGATTCGTCAGTGCCCGAGCGCGACGATAATCGCGGGGCAGATTGAGTGTGCCTTCGTCGATCGGTCCTTCCACCACGCCCGCCGGTTCAGCGCGAAAACCCATTCCCTCTTGTCTGGCAAACTCCGCGATATCCGATCGGGTAATCTGCGAGCGAATGCCGCTCATTGGCCGAATGAAGTATTCGATCATCCCGTTGGTGTCCGGGTGATTGACATCGAATCGATACAGTTCCCCGTCGGCCACCACATCGATGCCAGCCATCTCCTGGGTCTTGAAAACCACGCGCGTTGCGTCGGCCAGCGACTGTTGGCTGGGCAAGGCGACAAGCCAATCGGGCACCGGATACGAACCGACCACTGTGGTCAAAATCGAAGGGGTATTCATCGCTGCGGCTCCTCGTGTAGATGAAATGCCAGACGCTCTCGGAATTGGATTAATCTCGCCGGATCAAGCTGACAAGGCAACACGCCCGTCCCGGCCACGGGTCGGGCAAAATGCTTCAAATCCTCCGCCATCGCTCGAGCGGCGGCGTCCAGATCGCCATCAAGGATCAACTTCGGATCGGCGTTTCGTCGCACGACAGCTTTATCCCCCGCCGCATCGGCAAACGAACGGGCATCGACGCCAAAATCACAGATCATGTAATTCGCGCCGGTCGCCAGCAAATGCGGAATGATCGCCCGGGTATCGCCCCCGATGATCAAAGGCCGCTCCCGTTGGCTGGCGATCACCCGCATCAATCGCGCGTGCAGCGGCGCGACGATCGATTGATACATCCGCGGACTCAATAGCGGCGGCCCTGCCGCACTGTCGAAGACCACCACCTCAAACCCCGCCTGAACGATCGCCGCACACCACCGCTCGGCGATCGCCGTCGTGTGATCCAATAGCCAAAGTGCCTCGTCCGACTCACTCGCCAACGCCACAACCAGGTCTTCGAGTCCGACAAGGCGAGATGCGATCGACACCGGCCCGCTGGCCGGGACGCGGATGCGGGTATTCACCGCGTCGCGCACCTGACGGGCGGCTTGGAGGATCGCGGCAAATCGCCCATCCCTGCTGAAATCCGGCATCGGCAGCACATCGGGCAGATTTTCGATATCAAAAATCGGCGCGGCAATATCCGGGCACGCCCCCGGCCCCATGTCCATCACTTTTGCGCCGCAGGCCTGGACTTCAATGTTGTAGACGTCAACCCCCACCGTGACCGCATCGCTGCGATAGGTCTGCTGCTCGGCGATGCTCGCCCGCGCCAATAGATCAGATTGATTCGCGACCCGGTACGGATCGGAACCGATCAGGACCGCCTTGTGTTCGTAGATCGCCGGTTCCCATCGCATGGTGGGAAATGTACCGCAATCCTCAGAATTATGCAGCGGCCGCCACCACGGGGGCCTGGCCGACGCTGGCTTGGGATGTGATGCTCACGACGTCGGACAGTGACATCTTCTTGCCTGAATCGAGCTCCAAATGCAGTTGCCCATCTTCAACGCGCACCGAAGTGACAATGCCTTCCAAATCTTCACCGACCGCATCCTTGCCCTGCACCATTTTCCCGATCATCGCACCGGCCGAGGAGATGTTGTTTTGCAGGACCAGTGTCTTGAGCGACGTCTGCAGTTGCGTGCTGGACTCCAACTGGCTGATCTGGCTCATCTGCGCCAAAAGCGCCTCGTTCTTGGCCGGTTCCATGGGGTCCTGGTTCTGCAACTGTGTGATCATCATCTTGATGAAGTCTTCGGTCTTGAGCTGCATCTTGCTCGATTTGACCTGCGAGCCGCTGGAATCGTTTGTGAAGTTGCTGACATTGCCGACCATGTTTCACCTGCCTGTTTTTTGTTAAGCGACCAGATCGAGCGGGGCTTCGCCAACGCCGAGTTTTGCCCACATACGTTGGATCATTTCACGGCGTTGTTGTTCCTGCCGATCGGGTGTGTCGCGATTATTTTGTTGTTGCTGCTGTTGATCCTGATCAGACGATTGGCGATTGGATGACGCCTGCTCACTTGGTGCGGCCTGTCGGACCTGAATGCGATCGACATTCAGACCGGCCTGCTCCAGCGAGGATTTCAACTGACTGAGGCTGTGGCTCAGTAGCCGGGTCGCTTCGTCGTTGGTCGTGCGGAACGACGCGGTCAACAGGCCGTCGTCGACGGTGATGTCGATCTGCAACTGACCGAGCCTGGGCGGATCGAGTCGGATTTTCATCGACCCGCCGTTGGGCGTCAGGTCGGATTTGACGTGCGTGACGATGCGATCGACGTTGTTTTCGACGAAACGCTGCTCGGGTTGCGCTGGCGTCACCGGCTGGATGTTTGCTGTCGGTGCAGGCGTGGCGACCTTCGGAGCGGCCGTGAGGGATTGGGATTCCTGCGTACTGGTGTCGGCGGCGTCCATCGGCAAGACGAACGCGCCGCCAGGCAATGCTTCTTTCGTGCCAGAGACCGGGTTCTGAACGATGCCGGATGGGTCTTTTGCGTCGCCTTGGGCATCTTGAGAGCCCGCGTCGGTGTTATCTGGCGTCGCGATCGGCGCAGTCGCCGCCACTTGCGGCTCGATTTCGGCATCGGCTTGCGGCGACTTTGCGGTTGCAGGGGTCGCAATGGGTGTGCTGGCGGGTGCGGTGCCGGTTTGGGCGACCTTTGTTGGAACATCGGTCGCGTCGACAATCGCGTCCACTTCGGGCGAAACCGCTTGTGCCTGAACGGGTGCGGCCTGCCCTGACCCGGCGATTTGCATCTGTGTGACCGTCGCCAGTTCATCGGCAAGTTCAGGATCAACGACGTCTTCGGTCGGTGTCTCTTCGCCATCAATAGTCGGCAGCACTAGATCATCGGTCAGATCCGACTCGGGCTGATCGTCGGCCGACTCGTTTTGTGATTCGGTCGTCACCGATTCCTCTTCTGGCAACTCAGTCGTCGATTCGGCTTCTGTCTCGGCGTCCTCGTTAATCTTCTTGTCTTTGGGGGTCGCGTTGGATGTCTCGGCCTTGCCGGCGGTCTGTGACGCTTCGGGGGTCGATTTATCGCTTGAAGGTGCGGTACGCGACTGCCGATCCAGCACGCGATCGAATCGATCCGCAGGTTCGATGTTTCGCGAGGATCGCGGTGCCCCGTTTTGAGGCGCAGCGGTTCGGTTGAGCGAAGAAGCCAGATCAAGAGCGCGTGGCATGGGGTTATTCGGCCTTTGCGTTGGCCTGGCGCATCTTCTCCAAGATGGCCTGGGCACGACTGGTTTCTTCCGGCGTCTTGAACTCCTTCAAGATGCTCCCGGCCTGTCGAGGTTCCATCGACTGCAAATACCGGACCACAACATCTTCCGGCAGCCCCTTGAAGATATCCTTCACCTTTTTGGGTGGCATCGCCTGATAGAGCGTGAGCGTGTCCTGAAACCCCTTATCCTCGGCCAGCTTTTCCTGGGCTTCCTGCTTTTGCGCTAGAGCGGCGGCCTGTTCAAGCAGGGATTTCCGCTGGGCTTCAAAATCGGCTTTGGCCTGGGTGAGCTGACGACGTTGATCTTCGACCTCACGCAGTCGTCGCTCCAGCAGTGCATTCTGGGCGTCAAATGCGGTCTGGACGACGCCAATTTGTGTCGGCTCGACGCGCCCCGACGCCTCGGTCAGCAACGTATCCATGCGCAACATTGGCGTGGTCGGAGGCACTTCCTGCGCCGGCTGGGTTGTCGTCGGCTGGGTGGTGGCCGGCTCATCCGACGCCAGTACCAGCGCGCGAATCTCCCCAATTCTGTCCTTGCTCAGCTTGCCCGTGAACAGCAAATACCCGATCCCCCCCGCCACAACGAGGAAGTTCAGCGCCAGGACGGCACTGACGAGATTGAGCATCTTCTTGACCATCTGCCTCAGTTATTCGAGCCGTCAAACGTCTCCTTCAGGTTGCTGTAAGCGATTTGCATACCAGCTTCGTCGAGTTGGTTATTTTCTGTTCGCGTCTGTTCGGTTTTCCAGCGATCAAACTGTCGGTCACGCAGCTTTTCGATCGTCTTTCGCTCGCGTGAGGCGGCCACCAACGTTTCCTGCGTCTGACGCACTTTCGCCTGCGCCTCGGCGATCTGCTTGGCCAGCTCCATCGCCCGACGCTCCATCCCCAGCAGGTATCGCCGGTGCGCGGTGATGAAATTGACATCGATTATGCCGGTGAGGTGATTGGTGCGGACATCCAGACTGACGGCTTTGACGCTTTCGTCCAGCCGACGCAGGCTCTCCTGCAACTCGACCATCACCTTGGTCGCCTCAGCCAGTCGCTGCTGGGCAATATGCTCGACATTTTTCCGCTGACGAAGTACGCCATCAAGCTCGAAGTTAAACCGTGCCATGCGTCATCCCTCTATTTTTTTGGTTTCACCTGCAACACTTTTTCCAATTGATCGATCCATTGATTCAGCGTCACCAACTGCTGGCGGGCCTGGTCCAGCGTGGTGGCGGCGGACGAATCCTGCTTGAGAAACTCGGCGATCTTTGTTCGCGCCTGCACCGCGACATCCTGCTCCAGATTCATCCCCGGCACGAACGCCCCGATGCTGACCAGATCCGCGATCTCTTCATACACCGCCATCAACCCCAGCACGCGGCGGGCGAGTTTGACCTGCTCGGGCGTCGAGACGTCGCTGCGCACACGCGAGATCGACTGAATCACATCAATCGCCGGGAAATGCCCCTTGGCCGCCAAGGCGCGGTTGAGCCAGAGGTGGCCGTCGGAAATGCCCTTGACGGCATCGGGGATCGGTTCGTTAAAGTCGTCGCCTTCGACCAGCACCGTATAAAAGCCTGTGATCGAACCACTGACAGACCGGCCGGCGCGCTCCATGATCTCAGGCAACAGTGCAAAAACACTGGGCGGGAAACCCTTGGTGGCGGGCGGTTCACGGGCGGCCAGGCCGATCTGACGCTGGGCATGCGCCAATCGCGTCAACGAATCCATCAACAGCAGCACGTTCGCGCCCTGATCGCGAAAATATTCCGCAACCGTACACGCGACCTTGGCGGCGCGGACTTTGAGGAGCGGCGTTTCATCGGACGTGCTGACGATCATCACCACGCGTTTCATGCCGTCCGGGCCGAGGGCGTTTTCGATAAACTCCTGCACTTCGCGGCCGCGCTCGCCGATCAACGCCACGACCGACACGTCGGCGTCGGTGTGCTTGGCGATCTGGCTCATCAAGGTCGACTTGCCCACACCCGGGCCGGAGAAAATGCCCATCCGCTGCCCACGCCCGCAGGTGTGAAGCGCATCAATGGCGCGAACGCTGGTCGTCACCGGTTCGCGGATATTGATCCGATCCATCGGGGTGGCGGCGCGGTTGTCGATCCGACGCGAGACGCTGCGCGGGATCGGCCCGAGCGCGTCGATCGCTTCGCCCAGCCCGTTGATGACCCGTCCGAGCAGTTGCTTGCTGCACCAGATGCGCGGGGCGCTGGAGATGTTTTCGATGCGATCGCCACGCGAGACGCCCGATACATTGGAGAGCGACATGAGCAGCGTACGCTCGCCTTGAAACCCAATCACTTCGGCATTGACCAGCCGGGAATCAGACCCGCCGGCATAGATGCGGCAAAGCGAACCAACAGGCAGCGGCAAGTCGGAGGCCTCGATGGTCAGGCCCGAGATCGCTGACACCTGCCCGGCGACGCCGAACGGGAGCGCCGATTCGATGGTCTCAAGTTGGGCAGCGAGTGATGACATGGTTATTCGCGTTCATCTGCGTTGATCTGCGGCTCGGGTTCCGGAATCAACTCACGAGCGATGCGATCCAGTTGCGATTGCAAGTCCGCGTCGATCTCTCCGCCTGCGGTGGTGATCCGACACCCGCCGGGCGTGATGCCGATATCTTCGATCACTTCAATGTGCGTCAGTTGCGGCCACTGCTGCTGAAGTCGCGTCGCGATCTGGTGCATCAAGTCGCGCTGAACCGGATTCGCGTGGATGCGTAAATCGTGGCGCGACAACACCAGCCGCACCGATTCGCGGGCATTGGCCTCGACGACGCGCGGATCGAGCAAACCCATGCGCTTGGTCACTTTATGGGCGATCGCCAGCGATAGCGGCAAGACCTCGGCCTCGGCGCGATCGGTCAGCGATCGTCGCTCCTGATCCAGCGTCGCCAGCATCGCCTGAAGCGCCGCCAGCAATTCGGTGAGCGTTTTTTTCTCAGACTCAAACGCCTCGGCGCGGCCGACCTTTTCGCCCTCGGCTTTGCCTTGAATCAGCCCCTCTTTTTTGCCCGCCGCCAGACCTTCGATCTGTGCCGCCTTTTTCAACAGTTCGGCCTCGTCCTGCGCTGCGGCGAGGAGTTGATCGGCATCCTGACGGGCCTTGAGCAGCAGCGTCCGCGCGTACGAC
>JBGSMH010000324.1:0-2518 GCA_041740275.1 Phycisphaerae bacterium | reverse complement strand
CTACGTCGCCGGTCGAAACACCAACATTGGCGATGCCTACCCCCAGATCGTCCTTGCCGGAAAACTCACAACCGCCGATATCACGGGCACGACCTATAACTATTCTGGTTTCGCCCAATCGGCGATGACCAACCCGGCTTTGACCAACCCCGCAACCACCAACTTAACCTGGGTCCAGGGCACCAACTTCGTCAAAATGCAGCTCACGATCTCCACCAATGATCTAGTTGGCATAATCGCCCAAGGCGGCACGAACCTGACAGGCACAGCCGCCAACGATCGCGGCTTTATCAACACGATCCAGATCGTCCAAGTCATTCCCGAGCCGACCTCGCTTGGGCTGCTCTGTCTGGGCGGCCTGGCGATGCTGCGACGGCGTCGATAGAAGCCCCGTCGAGGCTCTACGCATCCCATCCTGCTTTCAATTTCCCCGCGCCCGGCGTGCAACTGGGGCATTGGGAAGCTAAAGTGCTATCGTCATGGCTTTTACAGAACCGGTACTCACCAAACGCATCCCGCTCGACGCCGAAAAGCGCAAGCTGATCTCCTACGACGATTACGTCGCCACCGGCGGGTATGAACAGCTCAAAAAAGCACTCGATCTGCCCCCGGCGGAGATCATCAAGACCGTGACCGACTCCGGGTTGCGCGGACGCGGCGGTGCGGGCTTCAGCGCGGGGCAGAAGTGGTCGTTTATCCCCAAGGAAAAAAAGACCACCCATTACCTGACCGTCAATGCCGACGAATCCGAGCCGGGCACGTTCAAAGATCGCTACCTGATCAACCACGACCCGCATCTGCTACTCGAAGGCATCGCGATCTCGGCGTTGGCGACCCAGTGCGACATCGCCTACATCTTCATCCGCGGCGAATACCACTACAGCGCCAAGGTGCTGGAACACGCCATCAAGGAAGCGTACGACCACAATATTTTCGGTCCCAATGGCGTACTCGGATCAGGCAAGAAACTGGATGTCTTCGTCCACCGCGGGGCGGGTGCGTATATCTGCGGCGAAGAAACCGGATTGCTGGAGGCGCTGGAGGGCAAGCGTGGCTGGCCTCGCAATAAGCCGCCTTTCCCGGCGATCGCAGGCGCGTTTGCCAAGCCGACGGTCATCAACAACGTCGAAACCCTGATGAACGTGCCGATGATCCTCGAAAAAGGCCCGGCATGGTTCCGCACGATGGGAACGCCTTCATCCCCCGGCCCCAAGTTGTTCGGTATGAGCGGACATATCAACAAGCCCGGCGTGTACGAAGACGAACTGGGCATCACGCTCGATTACGCGATCAACACCCTGGGCGGCGGGATGAAAGGTGGAGCATACAAAGCTAGCATTTGCGGCGGGATCAGCATGGGCGTGCTGGGCACGAATCAACTCGATATCAAACTCGACTTCGACGACGTCCGCTTCCGCGGCGGGTGCCTGGGCCTGGGCACTGCGGGCATGATCGTCATGAATGAACACACCGACATGGTCAAGGCGCTTCGCAACTGTGTGCGGTTCTACAGTCACGAATCCTGCGGCCAGTGCACGCCATGCCGTGAAGGATCGCACTGGATGCGAAAAATCCTCGATCGCATCGTCGATGGCGGCGGCAAAGCCAGCGACCTGAACATGCTCATGGAACTGGAAAAAACCATGGGGATCATGCCCGGCACGACCATCTGCGGGTTGGCCGACGGGACGGCATGGGCGACGCGCACCTTTATCAGCAAGTTCTACGATGAGTTTGCCAAGGCCTGCCCGGAAGAAGCCCATCGCCATGTGTCGCTGAAGGTGTCGTCCGGGCGACTCAACGTGCTGACGCCGATGGGAAGCAACACGCGGTAATCGCGAACGTTTCCGATCCTAACTGGGCAGGATCACGACGGGTCGGTATTCGATACTCATCAGGTTCAGCATGATCCCGCTGACCATCCAGAACCCCGCCGCCAGGGATTCGCCAACGATCAGGCCCAGGAAGAACGGTTTGGCCTGCACATAGAGCGATGACCCACCGAGGCGCAGGATTAGCGATTTGAGCAGCCATCCGATCAGGATGCTGAACCAAAGTCGCGTCATCGGGTGCGTCGCCATCATCAGAAACCCGATCGGATGCAACGGCCACCACGCCACATACAGTCGTAGCGCCGACAGTGCTGCGGTGATGACAAACCCGATCGCGACATGCGTCGCCGGGTCGTGTGAGGCGGTGAAATTGTCTTTGTCGTACCGCGTTGTCGCGTCGATCACGAACCATTTGGGCGCGGTTGACGCGCCCCACAGATTGATCGGGCTGACCGCACTGACATCCTGGGTCGAGGCGTAGGTGTATTCGGTCCACAGTGTGCTGCCCCAACCCAGAAAATACGCCAACGCCAAGGCAAGCCCCATCACCGCCAACAGCTTTACGCCGCTGCTTTGTTTGGGCGGGATCGTCTGGTCTGCGATCTTCAGCGCGTGGGAGGCATAGACGCTGGCGACCTCACGGAAATCGTAGAACGTGCCATTGAGCACGCTGGTCAGGTACATGC
>JBGSMH010000323.1:0-6809 GCA_041740275.1 Phycisphaerae bacterium | reverse complement strand
ACACCTACGACGCCGAAACGTTTCAGCCGCTCAAGGCGCTTGCGATCAGTGATGAAGTGACGGCAGACGGTTTGACCTGGACGTTCAAGATTCGACCCGACGCCAAGTGGGACAACGCCGATCCGGTGACCGCCAACGATTTCATCTTCAGTTGGCGCTTGCTCCTGCAATCGCCCGGCGAATACACCTATCTCCTGCACTACATCGACGGTGCCCAAGCCTATCAGACCGCTTATGTCGCTGGCGAAAACCCCACGTTTGATACGGTTGGCGTCAAAGCGATCGACCCGCTGACGCTGCAAGTGCGGCTGGTCAATCCGGTTCCGTTCTTTCGCGATCTGATGGCGTTCCCGACGTTTTATCCGCGTCACGCCAAGAGCATGGAGGCGTTCAAGCAGACCGACAGCAAGGGTCGCATCAGCTACAACCCCGAATACACCCGCCCGCCACAGGTCGTGACCAATGGGCCATTCAAACTGGTCAAGTGGGAGCCGGGCAAGTTGCTGCGGATGGAGCAGAATGAACATTATTGGGATCGTAAGTCGTTGAATCTCAAGGCTTTGGAAAACATCGTCGCCACTGATGCGCAGAGTTCGTTTATCCAGTACGAGCAGGGGGATATCGATTGGCTTGCGGATGTGTCGCAGGACATCGCGTTTCCGCTGAAGGAAAAAGGCCGGGCTGATCTTCGCACCTCCCCGGCGTTCGGGACGGCGTTTGTCACCGTCAACTGCGCCGAATCGGTCCCGGAAGTAAAAGACGCCAAGAACCCGCTATCGGATATCCGCGTCCGCGAAGCGATTTCACTGGCGATCGATCGGTCGATCCTCACCGGCAGCGTCACCCGCATGGGCGAAGCACCGGCCACCCATTACATGCCCCCAGGTTTCTTCAAAGGCTACCAAGCCAAACCCATCGCCACCGAAGGCGGCGTCGCCCGCGCCAAGCAGTTGCTCGCCGATGCGGGTTTTCCTGACGGGAAAGGTTTTCCGACCATCAGCCTCGTCTACAACAGCGACAACACCATCCGTCGCGATCTCGCTGCCAGCATCAGCAATCAGCTTAAGACCAATCTCAACATCACCGTTGAAGGCCGCGGGATCGAACTCAAAAGCTACCGAAACGAAGTCACCGGCAAGCAATACAGCATGGCGCTGGTCGCATGGTTTGGCGACTATATGGACCCATCCACCTTCACCGATAAGTACCTTTCCAACGCCGAGAACAACGACAGCAACTGGGGCCCCAAGGCGTACGACGATCTGGTTGCCCAGGCCCGCAAAGAGCCCAACGCCGACAAGCGGCTGAACCTGCTCGCTCAGGCCGAGTCGATGGTCAATGCCGAACTCCCGATCATCCCGCTCTATCACTATGTCAACATCTCCCTGCATCGCGACAACGTCAAAGGCCTTTTCACCAACGCCAAGAATTTGACCGTTTTTAAGCCCATCTCGATCGAGTAGCCGTGTGTGCCGATCTGATGTGGCACCGGTTCTCAACCGGTGTCCCTGCAATGCGGACATCGGTTGGAAACCGATGCCACGTTATTCATCTGGGTCCATTCGCACCCCATCTGTGGCAAAGCATTCGTGTTCATTCGCGCCCGTTTGTGTAGATTCGTGGACACCCCGTCTGCGGCTTTGTGTCTTGGCCGTGAGCGTGTCGGTGATGCACGCGGTCGTGGCGGCGGTGTTCAAGTGCGAGGGGATCGGGTAGATTCACGCGGCCGTGTGGAAAACGATTGCCCTCCGCATCCTCCAGTTTCCGCTGATCCTGGGGATCGTTTATTTGGTCACGTTTGCACTGGTGTGGGTCGCGCCGGGTGATCCGTATACTTCGGAGCGCAACATCCCGCCGGAAGTGTTGCAGCAGATGAAGGAGCGGGACCACGCCGACAAGTGGTACAAGTTTTTGGTCTATTACCCATACCGATTGATCACCCAGGGCGATTTTGGCGTGAGCATGACCAACCGCGAATTCCGCATCAATGAAAAGATCGCACAGGGGTTGCCGGTCTCGATGACCATCGGGCTGTCGGCGTTGGTGATCGCGGTGGTGGTGGGGATGACCATCGGCACGCTCAGCGCGATCCGCCGCGACGGGCTGATCGATTATGCGGGGATGTCGATCACGCTGATCGGAATTTCGCTCCCATCATTTGTGACGGCATCGGTCTTGGTATTGGTTTTCGGTGCGTGGCTGGGCATTGCAAGGCCGGGGTCGTTCAGGGGGATCGAAGATGTCATCCTGCCCGCGATCGCGCTGTCGCTGATGCCGATGGCGTATATCGTGCGGCTGCAACGAGTCAGCATGCTCGATGTACTCGGCGCAGACTATGTCCGCACCGCCCGAGCAAAAGGGCTGAGCAAACCCAGAGTCGTCATCAAACACTGTCTGCGAAACGCCTTCCTGCCCGTTTTCACCTACCTCGGACCGGCGGCGGCGGTGGCGCTCACGGGGTCGTTCGTCGTTGAACGCGTTTTCGGTCTGGAAAACGGGCTTGGCAAACTCTTCGTCGATTCTGTTACCAGCCGCGACCGCACGATGATCATGGGATTGACCATGCTCTATTCGTTCGTGCTGCTGGGTGTCAACCTTCTGGTCGATATCGGCTATGTCTTTATCGATCCGCGCATTGATCTGAAGGCGAAGGAAGCATGAGCACGCTGGCATCGCCGATCGATCATGTTCTGCCCCCGCATGAGCCGGGTCTGCTCCATCGCGCCCTGCGCATGCCGCGTGTGGTGGTCGGCGGGTCGATTTTGCTGCTGATCGCGATCCTGTGCGTCGCAACCATCCCGTTGACGCTCGATCGCGACAGTGCGTTTTTCTACGATTCTCAAAACCCGACCCGGCCAGAACTGAGCCCGTCACTGACACACGCGGAACTCGCCTTTGGCACGGACAAACTCGGTCGCCCGCTTTTGCCGCGTTGCCTGCTTGGCGGGACGATCTCGCTCTCCATCGGGCTATTGGCGGCGACGTTGTCGGTCGTGCTGGGCGTGAGCGTCGGGCTGATCGCCGGGTTTCGCGGCGGGTGGATCGACCACGTGCTCATGCGAACCGTCGATGTCTTATACAGCCTGCCCTATGTGTTGCTGATCATCATGTTCAAACTGGCGCTGGAAGACCCGCTCCGCACGGTCATGGATCGCAATACCGCCAATTTTGTGGTGATGTTTCTGGCGATCGGCTTGGTGAGTTGGCTGACGATGGCGAGGGTGATCCGCGGGCAAGTGCTGGCTTTGCGCGCCCAGCCTTTTATCGAGGCCGCCCGGGCGCTGGGCCTGAGCGAACGGCGGATTTTCCTCAAACACCTGCTGCCCAATCTGGTCGGACCGATCATCGTTTACGGCACGCTGACCGTCCCGCAGGCGATCTTGCAGGAGAGTTTTTTAAGCTTTCTGGGCCTGGGACTCGATCCCCTGCCAAGCTGGGGCGCACTGGCCAGCGAAAACCGCATCGCGGCGTTGAATATCATTGATCCCAAGTGGTGGCTATTATTCTTTCCGTGTCTGCTCTTGATGGTCACGCTGTTAAGTCTAAACTTCCTCGGAGACGGGCTTCGCGATCTTTTGGACCCCAAACGCGACGCCGCAAAACTATAACGACTTGTTGGAGCCCGCATGGACAACCGCTTCGGCGTCAAGGACTTCTTCCTCTTCCTGATCCTGGGCATTTTGGTCATTCTCGTCCTGCTGGCGATGCTTCAGTACGATCGTCAATGGGACGACGTGCAGATGATCCGCAGCAAGCTCGATGATCAGGCCAAGGAACTTCGTTATCTCTCCGAGAAAATCGGCAGCGGTCAGGGCTTCGCGGCCAACAACAATACACTTCCCGAAGCTGGCGATGACCCGTTCTACCGGCTTCGCGAAATCCAGCAGATGCCCAGTTTTGCCAGAGGCGACTGGGTCATCTCATCGCTGGCCGGTAAGAGCAGCACGCTCACGCCGCTGGTATCGGGTGATGCGTATGCGGCGGATGTGCAGGACCTGGTTCTGGAAACGCTCGCCCAACGCGACCCGCAGACGCTGGAATGGAAGCCGCTGCTGTCCACCGGCTGGAAGATCGAAGACAACACCAAGGCCTATCTCGATTACCTCGAAAAACACCCCACAACCCAGCCGACAGATCCCAATGCCGTTTTGCCAGATGACCCGAATCGTCCTGTCCCGGTCACGATCCACTTCGATATCCGCCCGGGTGTGCGGTTCAGCGACGGACAGCCACTCACCGCCGATGATGTGGTCTTTACGTTCAACTTCATCATGAACGAAAAGATCGACGCGCCCCGTCAGCGGGCGTATTTCCGCAAGATCGCCAAGGTCGAAAAGACAGGAGCGTCTCGCGTCACGTTCTATTACCGCGAACCTTATTTTGAGTCCTTCGAGTTGGCGGCGTCGATGCAGGTGCTGCCCAAGCACTTCTATGGGAAGTTTGAACCCGAAGCGTTTAACCAATCGACCGGCTATCTGATGGGATCGGGACCCTACAAGCTGGAATCCCCGACTGCCTGGAAGCCCGGCGACGCGATGGAAGTGCTTCGCAACGAACGCTACTGGGGTGTCTCTCCGCCGGTCGATCGGATCGTCTGGCGCGTCATCGACAATGATGTGGCGCGACTCACCTCATTCCGCAACGGCGAGGTCGATACCTATGGCGCACCGCCTGAGGCGTATGTAAAACTCAAAGACGACCCGGAGATGGCGAAAAAAGCCAATCGGTTCGAGTACTTTGCGGCCACAGGCGGATATCGCTATGTCGCGTGGAATCAACAACGCGATGGCAAACCCACCTTCTTTGCCGATCGCAACGTGCGGCGGGCGATCGCGATGGCGATCGACCGCCAACGCCTGATGAACGAAATCACGCTCGGCTATGCCAACCTCACCACCGGCCCGTTCAGCCCGCTGAGCAAGCAATATGACAAGTCCGTCGAACCGCTCCCGTACAATCTGAACGAAGCTAAGAAAATGCTCGCCGATGCCGGTTTCACCGACCGCAACGGCGATGGCGTGATCGAATCGTCTGCAGGTGAGGCATTTCGGTTCAAAATCACTTATCCGACCGGCATCGCCAGCTATGAGCGTCAGGTGCTGTTTATCAAAGACGCGCTTTCCCGCGCCGGGATCGTGGTTGAGGCCGACCCGTTGGAGTGGTCGGTCTTTCAGGATCGGCTGAAAAACAAGAACTATGATGCGATCTCGCTCGGCTGGACCAGCGGCATTGAAACCGACATTTTCCAGATGTTCCACAGCAGCCAGATGATGGCCGGTGGGGATAACTTCATGTCGTACAAGAATGTCGAACTCGACGGGCTGATCGAGAAGGCGCGCATCACGCTCGACGAAGAAGCGCGGATGAAATTGTGGCGTCGTGCCCACCAGATTCTCAATGAGGATCAGCCGTATATGTTCTTGTGGTTTGGGAAGGCACTGCTGTTTGTAGATAAGCGGTTTGAGAATGTGCGTGAATTGCGATCGGGTCTGACGCCGCGTACCGAGTGGTTTGTGCCGACCAATCAGCAGCGGTGGACGAAGAACTGATGCGGACGATTTTGCCAGGTGTGCCTTGATATGTTGACGTACATCGTCCGCCGAATCCTCTTGATGATCCCCACGCTGATTGGCATCACGATGGTGGTGTTTTTCACGATGGCGTTTGCGCCAGGCGGGGTGGGTGCGGCGCTGGGGGGAGCCGAAGGCAATATGCGTCCGCAGGAGCGTGAGGCGCTTCGCAAGTATCTGAATCAGCGGTACGGGCTCGATAAGCCGGTTGTGTTCCAATACTTTCGCTGGGTGAACCAGATTTCGCCGGTGGGGTTTATCGTCAAGGACGATGGTTCGTACGGCCGGTTGACGATCAAGGCCCCGTCGTTGGGCGAAAGCTTTATCCGCAAGCGTCCGGTGGTGTCGATCGTCGCCGAGACGTTGCCGGTGACGCTGCTGCTGAATCTGGTGACCATCCCGATCATCTACGCCATCGCGATCACTGCCGGGATCAGATCGGCGCAGCACCGGGGCAAGCTCTTTGATGTGGGCGTGGGTACGAGCATGGTTGCGCTGTGGTCGCTGCCGGTGATGTGGGTGGGGGTGATGGCGATCGGTTTCTTTGCAAGCAAAGACTACTGGTATCTATTCCCGACCGGCGGGTTGCACGACACGCTGGCGAGCCGGATGGCATTTTTGCCGCGGTATGTCGAAGGCACGTTCCATCGCGGGTATTTGCTGGACGTGGCGTGGCACCTAGTCCTGCCGGTGGCTTGTCTGACCTATGGCGGGTTTGCGGTGCTGACCAAACTGATGCGGGCGGCGATGCTGGAGAACATCACCGCCGACTTCGCACGCACCGCCCGCGCCAAAGGCCTGCCGGAACGAGTGGTCATCTACCGGCATGTGCTGCGAAACTCCATCCTACCCCTGATCACCGTCGCCGCCAGCATTCTGCCGGGGCTGTTGGGTGGGTCGGTCATCGTCGAATCGATCTTTTCCATCAACGGCATGGGTCGGCTGATGATCGAAGCGATCAACACCCGCGACCGGGACGTGATCCTGTCGATCACGCTCGTCTCCGGCCTGATCTCGCTATTGTGTCTGATTCTGGCCGACATCTGTTACGCGATCGCCGACCCGAGGGTGAGCTATGAGTGAAATCGCGGCACTCCCATCAAACTCCCCATCGCTCGGCGAAGCGCCCGCGCCGCGCGCCTGGTCGCGCCGGGTAATCACCGCCACCTTCGCCCGCATCGGTGCCCGCATCGGCCTGGCGTGGATTCTCGTCATCGCGTTTCTGGGCGTTTTCGCACC